>NZ_DATMTE010000001.1:0-8454 GCF_035564935.1 Chitinophaga sp.
ATCTTATTCCAATGTCGTCCGCAGCATTTTGCCGTTTCTTTAAACGCAATACCAACCGGACGTTAATCGATTTTGTGAAGGAGGTACGTATTGGTCATTCCGCCAAACTTTTACTGGAAGGAAATCACAATGTGGCGGGAGCCTGTTATAACAGCGGCTATAATAATATCTCAAATTTTAATAAACACTTTAAGGAAATCAAAGGGCTTTCGCCCCGGGATTTCTTAAAGCAATACGAAGGCGAAGAAAACAAAAGTGTCAACGCCCAGGATATATAGTCACTCTTGGTTAAACTGATAAAACGGGGTTGTTTCCACCCACTTTTCATGTTCCCCCGCACCTGGTACGCCCTCCTGGTATCCATCCATTAGCCTGTTCCACTCCGCGCAACGCTTATCATAAGCTTCAGCTGTTTTCCCCATTTGCCCCAGGTCTGCCCCAGCCGGCACGGCGATGGTCATTACTAACAGGTAGTTATACCGGTAAAGCGTTATTTTCCGGTAACCGGCTTTCTTAAACCCAGCTTCTACTTCCGGCCATATATGCTGGTGATAATCGAGGTAGGCCTTCAGTTTCTGCGGGTCCTTCACAATATTCACCACAAATACATGCTCCTGCAAGGCTGTTTCCTTCCGTGGCGTGTTACACGCGGAAAATATTAAGATAGCAACCGGCAACAATACCCGGTGCAACACAGCAAATGATATTCTATTCATGAACCGTTAGTTTAATACCATATAAATCGTTATCATCAGGAGGGCCAATGCGCCCCAGCCCACCCATAACCAATTATCCATAGTCCACCTGGTGTTATCCGGGAAAGAAAAATATATATGGTCTTTCCGGGGCGCCTTAAAAGCCACCGTTGTGAAAGCCATTAAAATTGCCAGGCCGATAAAGATATAAACGGAAAGGAACAGGAAATGTGGCCAGAAACCTTTATACGGGTAGTTCAGCACATAACAAACTCCTATCGCCAGGCAAAGGAATCCGCCGCCAAACAGTACGGCTTCTGCAGCCATCCCGTGGGTCCGTTTCCAGAATATACCTCCTAAAAAAACAACCGATAATGGCGGCGCCAATATAGATACAAGTCCCTGTGTTAATTCAAAAAGGCTTTTATCCGAATAGGAAAATAATACCGCAATGCCTGCTCCCAGGAAAGCGCCTGCTGCCGTCATCCATCTCCCTACCATTACTTTATTCTTTGCTTTCAGAGACACGAACTGCGTCACCACATCCAATGTAAAAACAGTGCTGAAAGAATTTAGTGCAGACGATACAGTATCGATAAGGGAAGCAATAAGCGCTGCAATGCAGAATCCCCGAAGCCCTTCCGGCATCAGGTTTTCGACAAGTGTGAGGTAAGATTTATCCGGTGTGGTACTGTTCCTGTATAATAAAAAACAAATAATACCCGGTAATACAAAAATAATCGGCGTAATCACTTTAAGCGCTGCCAGGAAAAGAATGCCCCGTTGTCCTTCCCTGACCGTTTTGGCTGCCAATACTTTTTGTACAATGGTTTGATCGGCACACCAGTAATAAACAGCCACTACGGGATATCCTGCCAGGATAGCCAGCCAGGAGTATTCCGGATCAGACCGGGCATGAAATAGTTTCCAATAGTCCGGGGGAACTGCACTGGCTGCATCTTCTACATTGCCAATTTTTCGAATGGCCAATAAAGTTAGTATAAGGGAAGATATAATAATAACCAATGACTGGAAAACACCCGTTCTCACTACGGCCTTTAATCCTCCAATGGCTGTATAGCTGGCGGAGATAAGCGTTATCACCCCCACTGCCAGGGGCAGTGAGCATTGAAAAATTTCCGAGATAACAATGCTTCCTGCATACAACGCGCTTCCAAGCCATACAAACAATATGGAAAAAAGGCTGTAGACCACAAGAAAATTATAAGATCTGCGCCCGTAGCGCAACAGCAGGAATTGCGGGATAGTGCTGATGCCTGTTGAAATATAACGCGGGATAAAGAAGGCAGACAGCAACATCAGGAATATCCAGGCGAGCCATTCAAAATTGCCTCCTACCACGCCTTGCGAAAAACCAAGACTTGATAAGCCGATCAGCATCATTGGTCCTACATTGGCGCTGAACATGGAAAAGCCGATCTGCCACCATTTCAGGGAGCGTCCTCCCAAAAATATATCTGCTTCTGATGGCGCCCGGCGGGATCTCAGGTAAAAGCCGAGAATAAATAAAGCCACTACATAAACAACAAGTACGAGATAATCAATTTTGGTGAATATTATCTTCACGAAAAATGCTTAAGAATCATAAAGATACAACAGGCTTATATTTCCTGGTGTTCTTTTTATTCCATACCCGTTTCCTGACCAGGTGACCGGTATCTTCACATTTTTGCCAACCTATCCTGACAGGCAAACCGGGTGACTCCGGCAGGAAAAACCTGCCATCTTCCAGTGCCGGCTTTACATCGAAATAAGTTTCCAGCCCCGACATGATTGAATACAGGTACTCCACCTGGCAATTTTCAGATGCGGTACTCATCAGGGAGGCGGTGAACAAGGAATATCCGCCGGAAGAAAAATCCAGGTGATGCTTTACAGCAAGGTCTCTCACGGCGGTCCATTCCCTTATGCCCGCCAAATGACCTGGTACCGGCTGCAGATGTGCCACACCTATGTTTACGAGTGTAGGAAATACCCTGCACGTGCGCTCCGATTCACCAAAAGCAATTTTCACCGACGTTCGTTTACACAGTGCTTCAATCTGTTCATAAGATGCTGAATGTATAGGCTCCTCTAACCAGGCAAGGTTCTCCCCGGCTGTCTGATCAATAAACCGGAGGGCCTGTTCACAACTCCAGATCTGGTTGGCGTCTACCGCCAACCTGGCATTTTTCCCAAGGGAGCTACGAACAAACTTTACGCGTTTTACATCTTCCGTCATATTCATTCCAAAATCCTTCCCCACTTTCATCTTGTAGCAATCAACACCCGCCGCCATGAAGTAGGCTACTTCTTTTTCCAGCTCCGCATAGCTATAATTGGTTCCCCCTCCGCTGCCGTATACTTTTACATCATTCCGGGCTGAACCCAAATACTTATGTAACGGGATGCCTGCCCGGCGGGTAGCCAGGTCGTGCAATGCCATATCCACCTGCCCCAGCAACGCAGAAGCGGGGCCTTTGAAGCCCTCATTGCGGATAGACCAATACAATTTTGAATATAACTGCTTATAGGATTGATCATGGGAATACAGTAAATGAGGTACCAGGCATATTTTCAGAATATTGATATAGCTACTGTACACAGGCGCTTCACCAATATTATAATCCTCATCTTCAATAGTAATCATCGACATCCCGAAAGCAGGAAACGGTCCCATAGTGGCGTCCTGAAACGGCGTAACCACCTGCACCGGGGCTAACTCCCTGATTTGTATACTTCGGATATTAAAGATCTCGTTATCTATATCAAACATCTTAACTTCTTTTACCATTATTGCAATTCAGCACTTCTGCGAGTATAATTTCAGATAGTTTACCCTGTTTAAAATTTTCTATACTGGCCGCCAGTTCCTGTTTGTCCGACGGCCCTAAAACGATATTAAAGTTATAAGGTAAAGACAATAGGAACCTGTGGGCCATGGCTGGCAAGGTGAGCTGATGTTTTGCTGCAACCTGTTCCAGGTGTATCGCCATTTCCACTGTCTCCTCAGGCAGCCACCCGGGGCGCATCTGCTTAAACGATCCGATGCTTTTTCCCAGCAGCCCCATGTTTAAAGGGCTGGCGGCATAATACTGTATACCACGCGATAAACAGTAGGGCAACGAATCTTCCAGTGCAGTTGTAGTGGAAGCATTGAGGCGGTTAAATTCCATCACTACCTCAAAGATCCCCTCATCCAGGCAGGGTTTCAGCCAGGCCGGCCAGTTACCGCCAACGCCTAAACGTTTTGCAAGCCCCTGCTCTCTGAATTTTATCAATGTAGCTATGATCCGCTCTCTTCCCGTTTCCGGTATGGCATGTGGATCGTGCAGGAACAGGATATCAAGGGAAGAAATGCCAATAATACGCAGGCTTTCCTCCAGGCTTTCCGTGATAGCCTTATCTGTATAATCATAGCGGGCATCATCGGCTGCATAAGATTTTAGCCGGCCTACTTTTGAGCTGATCACAGGCATTTTCCCTTGCCATTGCTTTAATGCCTCTCCCAGGTAACTTTCCGCATCTCCGTAGGCGGGCGCAGTATCTATAGCTGTTATACCAGATTCCAGCGCAAATAAGATCGCCAATACAGATTGATGCGGATCAACCTTTCCCCAAACGCCACCCAGGGCGGCAGTACCAAGTACCAAACGTTCATTGATCATAAACAAACAGGTCGTAAACCAAACAAAAAAAATTAACTTGTTTTTTTGCCCCGCTTCAATATCATGGGGGTGCCTAAAGAACCATCCAATGCTACGGGGTAAAGTTTCCAGGTATTATTATCAAGCTGCTCCAGGTGATACCTGTTCCTTTCTTCCTGCATTTCTTTTTTCAATGCACTTTCAAACACGCCGGCGCTTCTCGCGTTTTCCCAGGTCCGGAAAGCTTTGAATATGGCCTGCTTATCGGCTCTCTTCTCTACAGCTTCCTGGCTAAGGCCCAGCATATAAGTAGCATCCCAGGCAACAGACTTACACTGAAGATTCTCTATCACCTGTACGTCCCAGCCGGGCTGCAGGTTTTGTATCCCGAACGTAGATGGAAAGTAACTTCCATTAAACGAATAGCGCACGTCTTTTCCTTCGATGCCCCATTTATTGTTCACGGGGTCGAACATATTGTTACCACCACCAACGTTACATACGCTCATATAATGCCAGTTCCCTTCGAAAACGCAAGATCCCATTACCCTGAGATAGGGCACTCCCATTTTTTCAAGATGATCAAACATGCCTCTCAGAAAGCGCTTAAAAGAATATTGTCCATGTCCCTGGTAGGTAAAGCTTTCAAACCCGTCAAAGTCGATGTAATTCATGCCACCGTCATGCAGCAAGCTGGCATAATAGGCAGCGTATTCATCCTGCAGGGTAATGCCAGGAATAAATCCGCCATAGCAGTTCACCTGAAGTTTGGCAAGTTCTTCGCCACTACTATGCGCGGCGCCGTTTGTTTTGAGTGCGCCCCGTTCCACACCCGTAAGTGTATAGGGCTTCACGGTAGTTACTCCTTTATACCTGATGAGCTCATTCCCTATTCTCAGCACGTTTACTTTATTATCGTCCCAACCGCCAAATTCATTCAGGTAACTGGTATCTGCTACCTGGATTAATGTATCGTTTGCACCTATGGAATTTGTGATATGGGTTTTCAGTACCGTGCACAGGCCCTGGTTGGGCACCGGGTGCACATCGCTGCTGAAAGGCTGAACAAATTCGGTTAATGTATGTAGTCCGTACGCGATGCCTTCCTTATTAGTTAAAGCTGTTAAGTCGCTGACAGGACGTTTTTGCTGGTTAAGCGTCACATGTTTATCGCCCCAGCGATTGGCGGGATTGGTATAATATTCTCCCAATCCTTCGTCCTGAACGGCTTTCAACCCCAGCTGGCTGGCATACGATACCAGGCTGTCGTGCGGTCCCCACCAGGCGATATCGATTTGATAATTCGACGGATCTTTCACCCACTTTCCATTGCGGGTGATATAAGGCAATCCTTCCTTCTTCACCACCTGTTCTATAGTTTTCAGCCCCAGTGAGTCCGGGCACGCGTAAAAGGCAATAGCAGAACCGATATAGTCCACATCAACCGGGGTAAGCTCCATGTGCCTGGGGGATTTAATACCGGGGAAGTCATTAAAATGCGGATAGAAAATGGTATATGGTTTTTTCCTGTCGCGCGAATGTAAAACAATGGAAGATCCGTATTCCGGCTCCAGGCTGGCGCCATTACCATTCATATACCGGTAATATTCCTCCGGATGCGAATAGAATGCCACGTCATTGATGCCATCTCCCCCGATGCGGAACCGTTGCCCTTCTTTGAGATCAGCCGGTAGCGGATATTTCACCGGGTCCGGGGAGTGAATGATGTAGCATGACTGGTACATGTCGCCGTTACAGGGCGGGCCACTGGTGGTATTATCGTTAAGCGCAAGGATGCCAATAGCGAAATTATCATCTCTTACCACTGATAATATTTCGCCGATGGTTTTAGAGATATTGGTTTTATAAGGACCCCATATAATGTTATCAGTGTTATTACGGGGCGACAGCGACAACAGTTCAAACCGCAGGTACTCCTGTTCCTGGTTCACTTTTAACATGGCAATTGCACCATTGGGAAAATTCAGTTTTAATTGATTGCCCTGGAACCTGGCCCTGGCGGGAAAAACATTTTTCCCGTTTTTTTCCAGGACCAGTAATGGCGAGCTTAGTCCTTTAGGATTATATTCCCTGTTTGTTTGCTTATCCCGAATACTGGTAATAAATCCGTTTTTATTGATAGTAACAGACGAATACCTGGTACCGAGTGTAATGTCCTGGGCATGCGCCTGCTTATTAAAAGTCAATAAAGTACAGATGGTAATTCCGGCAGTCAGGCGCCAACAACGCCCGTTAATTTTCTTCATTATGCTGCTATTGATTGATCCTGAAAACTATGCTGAAACCAGCGTATTAATTTACGTTATTACCTGGTAAGATCTATTGCAAGGGATCGAACTCCCCTCCCCAGTTATTATTTTGCTTTAATAATGGATTCCGATCCAAAACGGCTTTGGGAATACCATAGATATAATACTGATCTTTAATGGCTATATCAACGGCATCTGTTGAAATAACGGTGGAAGTAAACCTGCTCCAAACAGTATTTATATCCGACATAGGACTAACATCCGGTTGTCCGGCTTTCAGCAGAACGGCAATTCCATGACGTTGGGTAAGTCCTCTCAGATAACCAAACATTTTCCAACGGCGCAGATCGGTCATGCGTTTGCCTTCAAAACAGAACTCAACAAAGCGTTCCTTTTGGTAGGCCTGGCGTATATCCGGCTGCAGCGTTGCCGTAATGCCATAGTTGCCGGCAATGCCTGGCAGTACGCCTGCGCGGGATCTGATTTGTTTTAATACATCTATTGCTGCTGCGGTATTGCCTGTTTCATTGGCGCACTCTCCGTAATTCATTAATACTTCGGCATAACGAATTTCCACCCAGTCAACGCCGGCATTGTAAACCCCGCCTTTATCAATGGTTTTATCAATTGCTTTTATCCGGTAAAAGCTGGAGTTAGACCATAATACATCCGGCGTGATTGCATTGTGCACGCCTTCAAGCCCGGTGTTACCATTATAATTCGTAATGGAAGTGAAATAAGTCCATAAATAGGATTTACTGTCACGCATTCCTTTTAAATACTGGTTAGGAGATCCGTTATAATAAATATTAGCGTAAAACCGGTCATCCCTGTTAAAAAATAGCGTGTCGTAGCTTCTTGATTGCGATTCCCACGCGGAGCCGTCTTTCATGGGGAAAGCGTTTACCAGTTCCAGTGACGGACGGTCATAACCCACGTCGTCTTTCGACCAGTCCAGTGGTATTAAGCCTCCCTGGAAATAAACCGCCTGGGGGTAATTGTACCGGCGTACCATCACTACTTCTTTGTTCAGCTCATCATCCCATATCTTACTGTAAGGACTATACAATCCTTTACCACGTGCATCCAGGAACTCTTTAGCCACTTTATTGGCGTCGTAAGCTTTCTGCCAGGAAGCAATACCGCCTAAACCATTAAACAACGGGCTGGCATAAAATAATAATACCCTTCCTTTAAAAGCCAGGGCCACTCCTTTATCTATCCTTCCCATGTCATCATCTGTAAAAGCATCGGGCAATAAGGCGATAGCATCGTCTAAATCTTTCAAAATCTGGGTTACACATTCCGATGTTTTGTTACGGGGTTTTTGCAGTGTAGTTAAATCTGAAGTAGGCAGCTGGGCTTCCAGTATAAGCGGGACCCCGCCGTAAGCGCTTACAAGATTATGGTAAGCCCAGGCTCTCCAGAACAATGCCTGTCCCTTTATTTTGTCCTTATCTGCCTGGCTGAAGGTGGCTTTGTCTATATTTTCCAATAATATATTGATGGTGCGTATATTATCATAGGTCGAAAAGCTGTTTTGCGAATCGAAGGTGGCTGTGCCCCTGAACCATTCGTTGGTTTGCTTCTGATAAGGCACGCCCTCGTCAGTGTTATTCCCGCTTCCATAAGTGTTACCTGGCATCAGGACAGAATATACCTGGTTTAAATAGGCTGTGGCAATATTTACATCAGACCATACCTGGTCCGGGCCTACCGCGGAAAGATTTGTTTTATCGAGTACTTTGCTGCAGCTCAACAATAAAAAAGGAATGAGAAAGGTGAGTGTGGCTATATTTAATTTAGTCTTCATTTTCTTTTTTTTAAATTTTAACACGTATT
>NZ_DATMTE010000002.1:0-1887 GCF_035564935.1 Chitinophaga sp.
ATTTCATCCGTTTCCTTACGGGCGTGCCGGTCATGACAAATGGTTACTGCAGGGCACACCCCTATTTTAAATCCGTAATGAAGGATCCGCTGGGCCAGGTTACTATCTTCTCCGTAATGAAAAAAAACAGGGTGAAACAAACCTGCTTTCTCCAGGCAGGCTTTACTCATCATCCAGGCGGCGGCATTTACAAACTCCACCGGGTAAATATCTTTCAGGGGCTCTCCGGGCGCCGGCTGACTCCTTTTGTAATACTGTGCAAACCCCGCATCCATGCCGCTATAGTCGCCACTCAGGTGAATAGGGCTTACCACCCCGTATTCCGGATGCCGTTCCATCACATCGATCAGCACCTCAATAGTGTTTTTCTCTGTCCAGGCATCCTGGTTAAGCAGGAAAACGTAGTCTGCCCCCTGTTGTAACGCCTGTTTAATGGCCTTGTTATTCGCCTGCCCAAATCCCAGGTTTGTAGCGGAGCGGATCAGTGTTACTTCCGGGTAACCCGCTTCCAGCAAAGGAATGGTAGCATCCGTAGAACCGTTATCCACTACAATGGTTTGTACGGGATAACTGCCCGAACGTAGGCTGTCAAAGCATTTATGTACCCATTTTGCCCCGTTATAGGTGACAATAACAACAAATACTTTTTTCATCCCGGCTATTTTCTGTATTTCTCCTGCAGAAATTCAAAGAAGTAATGGGAAGGTTTCAGGTTAATCAGTTCATACCGGTTCTTTGCAAGATCATCGTAGCTCATTGCTTCAATAGCAGGCAGGCTCAGGTTGAGCACAGTTTCCGGGGTTCCTTTGGTGATAATGCCAATGCCCCAGTCGCTATCGATGGTAAATACCTGCAGATCCTTTCGTGTCCGCAGCATGGCAATCGACTTCCACACATCACCGGTCCAGGCTCCGGTCCAGTCGGGGATCTCCCCTTTAGCCGCTTTTTCCAGCACTTCCTGCTGGGCGGCGCCTACCGGCGATTCACAGGCAGCATTAGGCGGATTTACATCATGCACCACAATAAAACCGCCATCGTTCAGGTATTCCAGGCAGTTTACAATATCCTGATAACATTGTTTGTAAGTATGTAAACCATCTACAAATGCCACATCAATACCATCCTGGCGAAGCATTGCTTTCTGATCTGCAAAAAACTGGTCGCTGGTTACCTGGAAATACTTTGCATTGCCCGGCTTTAGCTTTGTGCGTAACCAGGCTCTGAAAGGAAACCTGAATTCAGGATCTACCGCAATTTTTGCTTTTACCGGGGCATCCAGGGAAAAGGCTGCCCGATGGGTTGAGCTATGCCGACTACGCGCATCGGGGCGCCTACCCGCTGATCGCGACGGCAATTCTTGCCGGCGGCTTCGTGCTCGTGGCGACGCGGCGCGGCGGGCCGGGTGAGCATTCGCCGCTACTCCGAACGCTGGTCTATCTGTGGGTGGCGCAGAACATATGGCTGGTGATCTCGTCGCTGTTGCGGCTCGACCTTTACGTCGAGGCCTATGGCCTCACCGAAATGCGGATTGCCGCCGCCGTGTGGATGGCGCTGGTTGCGGTCGGCCTGGCGCTGATCGTGGGCAAGATCGCCACCGGCCGCAGCAACCGCTGGCTGGTGATGACCAATCTGGCGGCCCTGATGCTGACGCTGTGGGGCGTGGCCTTCATCGACGTGCCGGCGCTGATCTCGCGGTTCAACGTCGAGCACAGCCGCGAGGTCGCGGGGACCGGGCCAGCCATCGATATCTACTATCTGGCGGGGCAGGGGCCGGGCGCGATCCCGGCGCTCGACCAGTTCCTGCGCACGGCGAAATTCGCGACTCCGGAGACGCGCGCCAATGCCGTCCAGATGCGGAATACGCTCGCCGACCGGCTGCGGCAGCGG
>NZ_DATMTE010000003.1:0-1959 GCF_035564935.1 Chitinophaga sp.
ATATCTTTAACCACTATTTCAATCCCGATGAAAACCCTCCCATGCGGAGAGTCACGGCTAGATTCGTTATTATAACAAAGCACTATGAAAGTATCAACAACCAGCTTCCCAAGCGTTTTTGAGACCGCATTCGGAAACACAGAAAATTCAAGTAAAGATCTTCTCAACGGATTAAAAATTAAAAAGGACGATGCCTGGTACCTGGTAGGCAACCTGGCCAAAAGAGGTGGCATCAACCCGGGCAGGGTTACCAATGCGTCGCCTACAGAAGAGGATTACGAAATACTGTTTAAAGCTGCGTTGCTGAACACTATTGATAAGGTACAACAACCCATTGCCCTTACCGTTGGCTTTCCCTTCTCTACGTATAATATCTACAAAAATGCTGCAGAGCAGTTTTTAAGTAAACGTCATTTCCTGATCGATTACGATACACAAACCTACAATACCAAAGGCTCCTTTAAGAAAGCCATGTTTGATATCGAGAAGTATGAAGTGATCCCTGAAATTGTAGGCGGTATCATCGGGTTGAAGAAAAGTATCAACGAACCGCAGCTGGACAACTTTATTGCCGTTAGCTTCGGATTTGGTACCATAGAAGGCGGTATGGCCACCGGCGACGGACTGGTGCACCGCACCTGCTTCAGTTCCCACGGTATCCGTTATGCCATTAACAACCTTACCCGTGAACTGAACCAGAAACATTACCTGGAAATGAAGAATGAGCACCAGGTAGATGATGCTTTCATGAAAGGGTCTATTTTCACCAACCGCAAACGTATTGACCTGCGGGATATGCGCAAAGGCGTACTTACCCAGTATTATAAGGAAGTAGTGTCGCCCCTGATGCGCAGCTACTTTACAGATCTCGACTTTGAAACCTGCGAAAAGATATACCTGATGGGCGGCGGCGCTCACTATCGCGAACTGACCGATGCTTTTGTAGAAGAATTTCGTGATTTTATACCGGTAGAAGTTGCTCCCGAACCGGAAAAGCTCATGAGTATAGGTTATCTTTATAACTCATTGAGAATTTCAGATAATAAACCTCAAAGAAGCGTAGGGCTTGACCTGGGTAACTCCAGTTCTATTGTGTCTACTTTTGAAGACCAACACGCCCCTGCTGTTACACCTAATCCCGTCACCCTATAATTTGAACTTGTGATCAATGTCAGACATTTTTTCCGAAATATAATTGTTCCCGGAGCCTTCCGTATTCCTAAAACAGTTTCCGTGAATGGTAGTATAGATGCCTCCGTATCCGGTCGTATCGACGGGAATGTAAGGGGCGATGTAAAAACCAGCGGCAAGCTGGTGGTTAGTGAAACAGCAAGCATCCGCGGGCATATATATGCTGCCGACCTGGTGGTACACGGGAAAGTGTATGGCGATGTGTATATCACCAACAAGGCCCATATCAGCAATAAGGCCCTGGTAAAAGGCGATGTAAATGCAATGGTGCTGGAAATTGAGGAAGGTGCAGTGGTGGAAGGTGCTATCCGGAAAAACGTGCAGCCGGTTGTTAAAGCAGAGCTGAGTCATACGCCGGTAGCGGAAGAGATCAAAGTGTCTGCAGCAGTAGAAGCTGAAGCGGGGAAGAAGATGGAGGAAGAGGAAGAAAAGAACACCACCTGGTTCTGATAACAACAGGATAATTTATTCAGGCGGCTGCTTCCCAAGGGAAACAGCCGTTTTTTATTGCTTCTTTTTCAGCGGATCCAGCAATTGGGCAAGACCATTCATTTTTATTACCAGCATCGTTTCCAGCAGCATTCCCAGTTTCCCCTTCGGAAACCCTTTCCGCTGAAACCATTCCAGGTAGCTTACCGGCAGGTCGCAAAGCACCACGTCTTTATACTTTCCAAAAGGCATTTTCATCACCACCAGTTGTTGTAATAATTGCGGGTCGGGCTGTGACATCTCCATAAAAACCTGATTTATAATTCAATCAGCAAATTT
>NZ_DATMTE010000004.1:0-2270 GCF_035564935.1 Chitinophaga sp.
TTTACGCAGTGCTTTTTCTGCTGCTTCTTTTATTTCAAGATTATCGAGTGTAGTGGAATTATACGCGAGCATGTTTGATTTTTTTGTTGAGGTTAATCAGTAATATAATCACACCAATGGCGGAGCCAATGAAATACAATAGTCCCAGGTATATACCGCCAATATCATCTGTTAAAATAAGTAATCGCACCACGGCAATACTTATGGCTACATAGCTATACAATACGGTGATCAGCACAAAGTAAAAAGACCGTTCTTTGAATGCTTCCCGGAAAAGGAAATAAGCAATAACTGCCATAAATGCAAACCAGGCGATCCAGCCTGCATCAAACACGATCATGCCGGCTACAGAGGCAATGAAAATAATATGCGCACCGAAATTCTGATAGGTAAAGGCAAAGTGTTTTTTTAAATTTTTCCGGGCAGATATAAATGCCAGCGAAAGCAGGAGCACGCCCAGTATGGCGCCGGTGTAAATAAGCCGCTCGTTGCCAAAATCGTTGGCCGACAGTACCTGGAAAGGTGTAAGCGCAATGCCCATCCAGGCGGCCAGGTTGGTGACGGCCATTGACAGCACGCCCAGGTGATCGAAATAATAAGCGCTTACCGTAAGCACGGCCAGCGGAATAAAGGTGGCTAACCCGTAAGCAGTGCCGAAAGCAGTATACTGGAATTGCAGGTAACCTACAAAAGTAACAAAGGTAAGGCAGCCTAACAGTAACGCATAATCGAAAAAAGCATTTGGTGAATTTACTTTCTCCCATGAAAAGGGCGCTTTTTTCCGGATACAGTAGCTAAAGCAACCGGCGCTGATAGCCCCAATGATCAGTAGTATTACCTGGTGACCAATAGTATCGATATTTTTATAGATCAGGATCCCCAGGCCGCCGCTCAGCAACAATACGCCCAGGTAAAGCAATGTTTTGATTTCCCAGTGGAGGGAGAACAGTCGCTGATCTTCTGCAGTTTTCACTGCTGCAAGCTCCGTGTCGTTTATCAGTTCTGCTGCGCGGAGTTTTTCAAATACTTTGATATTCATAGATGGCGTTAAGAAATTGGAATTAACAATCATTACAACCTGCAATATACAATATCAGCACACAAAACTTTATATTGTGATATACGGAAATGACTGGCAGCGCAGCTTTTATCAAACCAATAATATGAATATGAAAATATACCGGGCCTCCTTATTATCTGCCTTAACCTGTGAATTGGGCGAAGGTGCTTGTTGGTGGCGGGAAAGGAACAGCTGGTGCTGGGTGGATATCCTTGGTTACAGTATTTATATGCGGGATGTAAACTGTTTCCAGCAACGGTTTGATACGGGTGATTATGTAACCACGCTGGCGCCGGTAGCGGGCAGGGATGAACTGGTAGCAGGGATAAAAGACGGCATTGCATTTTTTTCGCCGGAGCAGGGAATGAGCAGTCGTATTGCAGTACTGGAGAAGCGCAGCCAGGTGCGTTGCAACGATGGTAAGTGTGATCCTGCGGGTCGTTTATGGATTGGTACCATGCAAATGCCGCCCGAAGAAGGAACGGGCAACCTTTATTGTATTAGTGGAAAAACTGCGCCGGAGCTGAAATTGGCCGGTGTTACCATCTCCAATGGGTTGGTGTGGACAGGAAATAAAATGTATTATAATGATACGCATACCCGTACAGTACAGCAATTCAGTTATGATGCATCAACGGGCGCCATTACATTTACGCGGGTAGCGATACATATTCCGCCGGAACTGGGCTGGCCGGATGGAATGGCAATTGATGGGGAAGGCATGCTTTGGATTGCCCATTGGGGCGGCTATGGCGTATATCGCTGGAACCCGGCAACAGGTGAATTGCTGGGAAAAGTGGAGATGCCGGCCCCACATGTATCTTCCTGCGCTTTCGGCGGACCGGGAATGGATGAAATGCTGATCACCACCGCCAGGGAGCATATGACGGCCGCACAGATCGCTGAATATCCCCTTAGTGGCAGCGTGTTTCACGTGAGGCTGCCAATTAAAGGCTTACCTGCCAACTACTTTAAGTATTAATTATTTTTACATATTATTGTTTCACGGTTTTCTGCTATATTATTAGTATATTTGCAGACGGAATCGGCTTTTCAGGGTATTTTAATACCATTCGTACTATCTTATTTCAACTTTCCCTTTGCATAAGATACTTCCCTTAGTGCTACCGCTAGAAACATCATGTAAAAAAATAATTATGATCATGAAGGATTTTAAAATCATTGACAACAAAGAAGCCAGGCAGTTTGA
>NZ_DATMTE010000005.1:0-4786 GCF_035564935.1 Chitinophaga sp.
TTTAACCGGGTTTTTCCACCTTTTTCCGCTACTATTTTTACTTCATCCACCTGGTTGCCATCTTTTCTGGCGCTTACGAGAAAGGCGCCTTCTGTGCGCAGTTTTTCAAATGATACTTTATTCCAGCCGGAGGGTATGGCCGGCATGATCTCAATAAAACCCGCATAGCTTTGCAGCAGCATTTCCTGCAGTCCCGCCGCAAAGGCAAAGTTGCCTTCCAGCGTAAAAGGCCGGTACTGGAATTTCGATAAGCCGGATCTGGTTTGATCCCCGTTCAGGTGAAAGCTGTTCACCGAGCAGAATGCGCGGGCAAATATCTGCAGGTCTTTCGCAGCGCCGTCGCCGTTTTTCGCCCTTGCCTTGAGATTACCCATCCAGGCGTAGGAATAGCCGCACCAGTAATCCGGCCCTATACTGTCGGCCAGGTGTATGGTGTTGCTGATGATGGCCTGTGCATCGGGACCGTCTTCCCATTTGATAAGTCCCAGCGGGTGAATGGCCATCATGTGTGAAAAGTGGCGGTGCGACTGGTTATAAGCCATGCCTGGGGCAAACATCAATTCGTTGCGGGAGGTGAGTGCAAAGCCACCGAATTGTTCCAGTATCTGTTGCCAGTGTGCTGCTTCCTTGGTTAAACCTAATTCAGCAGCCAGTTCCGCGGCTTTGCTGAAAGTGAATTTCATCAGGGCCAGGTCGTAGTTGGTGTTTTGAGGGAACCACGCTTCCAGGCTGTTGTCATTTATTTCAGGGCTGGAGCTGATGGGCAGTTTGCGGTGGCCGCCGGCATCTTTTACCGTAATGGTTTCCAGGAAGGCGGCAGCGCCTTTTATCCAGGGATAAGCTTTTTCTTTCAGGAACTGTTTGTCCATGCTGTAGCGCCATTGCAGGTAATAGTGCTGGGCCAGCCAGGACGATACGGTAGGAGAGAGTGAATACTGGATCCATCCGCCCATTTCGGTGCCATCAAGGGTAGTAACGCCGGGTACGGCAATGCCACCGGCGTCGAAGTACATTTTCGTATAGCGTTGGTAGTTAGCTTTATTGGCTTCGAGGTGATTGATATAGCCCATCGCTTCATCAAGATGATTGGCGCTGTAGGAGGGCCAGTAACTGAGCTGGGTGTTAAGATCGTGATGATAGTCGCCTTTCCAGGGCGCAATGCGGCCGTTGTCAGCGGTCCATACCGCCTGCAGGGAAATGGGCGGTGCATTTTTCCTGGCGGCGGAGCCAAATTTATATTGCTCCAGGTACCATTGTTTTTCGAGCAGTGTATCCGGAACATGTATGGCCGACTGCCCCCAGAACCGTTGCCACCAACTGCTATGCGCCGCCAGTTCCCGGTTAAAATCGCGGGCGGCAACTTTGGCGGTAACCTTCGCTGCGGGCTCGTTCACGGGCTTCCCGGGATATTGGGAGGAAATACTCCATACGCCTTCTACCGTGGTTTTATTGATCTTCTTCCAGCGCACATTGATCTCGTAGGTAAATCCGCCCCATCCTTCCTGCCGGTAGGTAATGCTGTTGCCGTTTTGTACAATGCTGCCCTGTTTATAACCCAGCCGGGAGAGGTCGTCGCCACCCACGGGATCGCCGGAGTTTTTTACAGCGCCCTGGTATTGCGGCGCCAGCAGTTGCGGCATAAAATGATCGTCCACGTTTTCAAAACGGAACCATCCCGCTGGTTTTACTGCGTCTACAAAGGTTTGGAGACGGGTGCCGCCGGCCCAGGTAACTTCGCATACGGCGTTGGAAAGGGTGAGATGAACCGATTGTACCGCGCCCCAGTTCCTGGTGTCAAATTCCAGCGCACCGCCTGGAATCTTTGAGGGGGCGGCTTCGCGGTCGTAAGGCGCATCAAAATATTCCTGTACCGGCTTGTAATCTTTTTTATGTACCTGGTTTATCACCCATTGGTAACTAAATTCCTTTCGGTGCAATCCCTTCATCGGCCGCATGTCCCAAAGATCGGCCCGGTCCAGCGAAAATCTCAGGTGATCTTCTTTCTGCCATATAAGGGCGCCCAGTAAACCATTGCCAAGTGGGATGGCTTCATCCCAGCGGGGAGCCAGGCGGTTGAATTGCAGATCGTGTGGAGACGACTGCCCCATGCTGCTCAATGCCAGCAGGGAAAGCGACAGTGCCGCAATAAGTTTGTTCATCTGTTCTGTTTAGTAATGAATATAGCAGTAACAATTTACCTTAAAAAATTAATACTTTACAGCAAAAGCAAAGCGCCTTCCGGTATGAAAGGCGCTTTGCGTTTAAAATATTGGCAGAACATATGTTTAAGCGTCGGCACTGTCGAGCACCGGCGCACCGGTCACTTTCTCTGTAACGGATGGCGGTAAATAAGGACGGCCACCGGTAGCAGGTACGCAGGTGCCGGTAAATACTGCTTTTGTCATCACCTTTCCGTTCAGTATAATGGATTGTTTGAAATGCAGCCGCGGCCCGCCGGAAGGATCTGCGAATAAAGTACAGGTAACGGTGAACCGATCTCCTTTTTTCAGGGATCTCAAAAACTGGATCTTATAACCCGACAACACCATATGAACACCATTCCTGGCCTGTTCTTCAAAATCAAATCCAAGTATTTCCCTTATATAATCATGTCGGCAATACTCCATATAAAATGGGTAATACAGGCCATCCATAATATCCTGGACATCGATATGTTCTTCTTTTGCGACGTACTCCTTTGTGTATTCCATGATCTGTTTAAATTTTATTATTTTCGGACCGCGATCTTCAATTCGCTGTTGCCCGCCCAAAATAGTATTAAATTGTGAATCATAAATGACTACACCATCTTGAAAGTGAAATTCCTGCTAATAATTGTATTGTTAACCGCTATCACCTGTACGGCCGGTGCACAGGCCGATAAATGGACAGGTACCTGGAAAGCATCCCTCCGCCCGTGGGGAGTAGGAACGCCCATCAATATGCAGCTACATATCGGCGAAGCCCGGCAGGGCGTGTTGTATCCTGCAGTGATCACCCTGCAGTACGGAGAATTTACCGGCATCTATGAACTGTTGCTGGCAAAAAAGAGTGATGATCAGCTGGGAATAGGACGCAATAAATTTCCGCTGAAAGAAACCCCGTTTAAACTCGGCATCTGGATGTGGTATCTCAATGGCACCATGGATTACCGGCATGATACGATTGCGCTCAGCCGCATGTGGATCAATAAAGCCAGCTTCTGGATGCGGGGCCTGGATGAAGGAGATGAAATTTATGAGCAGTCGAAAGTGGCGCTGCGTAACTTTTTGTACAACGGGAAATTCAAACTGACGAAAAGCGGTAATAAACCCTTACCGGATTCAAGTATACAACGGATCATGCACCCGGAAATCAGCCAGGTCTATTTTGGTATTTACGACAGCATCGTGTCAAAAGACAGTGAAATCCCACTCGAAATTGACGACCAGGAGAAATATGATGAAGACACCATTACCCTCCTTCATAATGGCAAAACTATTTTCGCAAGAGAGCAGATCAACGATCATAACCGGCGCCTGAAAGCCAGGCTGGATACCGGCAGTAACTACTTTGTACTGTTTGCTGATAACTATGGCGGGCTTCCTCCCAATACCGGCCGTATACGTACTGTCATTGACGGCCGGCCATATGGTTTTGATTTCAGCGACCGCTCCAATGCCTGGGCCACTTTCCTGGTGGCGAACATTTACCACGCAAATACTAATAGCACCGCAGATACCATCACCAGTAACGTGATCAAAAGAACGGCAGTACCGGTAGCCACCATACCCGTGCGCACGGCAGATATCATACTGGAACTGAAAGATACCAGGATCCAGGACGGCGATAGTATTTCCCTGCGGTTAAACGGGCAGTGGATCGTTACCGGTTTCCCTGTAAAAAAGGCAGTGCAGCAAATTGCTATCCGGTTGCAGCCCGGTGAAAATATATTATTGTTTACCGCCGATAACCTGGGTTCCATTCCGCCCAATACCGCGGAGCTGCGCATCAGGTTCGGGAAGGAATCAAAAACGCTGAACCTGAGCACTGATATGAAAAGGAATAACGAGATCAGGCTGGTGCTGGAGTAAATGAAGCACGAGCGCTGTTGACTGCATTTATGGATACGATCATTCTGACTTCAGGCTTTTAACGGGATTTGTCAGTGAGGCGCTTATTGCCTGGAAGCTGATGGTGAATATAGTAATGAGAAGAGTGGAAATTGTTGCTATCAGGAATACGTCTGTGCCAATATGAATGCGGTAGGCAAATCCATTGAGCCAGTGGTTCATGATCCACCACGACAAAGGAAATGCGATCAATACTGCTACCAGTACCAGTTTTACAAAATCGCGCGATAGCATGAGGAGTACACTGGCGGCTGATGCTCCGAGCACTTTCCGGATACCAATCTCTTTACGTCTTCTTTGCGCCGTAAATGCAGCCAGGCCAAACAGTCCCAGACAGGATATCAGGATGGCCAGTCCTGCAAAATATTTCGATAATACAGCTACGCGGCCTTCGGTGGCATATTGCGCCTGGTATTCCTTATCCAGGAATTTATAATCAAAAGGGAATCCCGGATCATATTGCTGATAAACCTGTTTTATTTGCCGGACCGTTTCTTTGTCTTTTCCCATCTTTACTTTAACGAGGATCCGGTAAGTTTGTAATGGGTCCAGCCGGATGGCGAATGGCTTTACTTCCTGGTGAAGCGATTCAAAATTAAAATCTTTTACTACCCCCGCTATCTTTCGCTGTCGTCCCCACATGGTTATTGTTTTGCACACGGGGTTAATAAGAC
>NZ_DATMTE010000006.1:0-9154 GCF_035564935.1 Chitinophaga sp.
TTATACTGTGCTGAATGCAGCTATCCGTGTAGTCACCAGGGAAAAATAACAAAGAGTTAATCGCATCTCTCACAAATGGAGTTTTATTTTGTGCCCTGATTCTTCACATGTTTTCTTTAAAGATGTTCAATGGAAAAGAAGCTGATCAAGGAAGTTCAGGAAAATAGCGAAGCTGCCTTTACTACTGTTTACAATCAATATCACGCAAAGCTGTATTATTATTTTCTGGGTAAAACCCGGTCGGAGGCGATCAGCGCCGACCTGGTACAAACTACTTTTCTTAAATTATGGAATTACCGCAACCATTTGAACCTCGAAATAGCTTTATCTTACCAAATCTTCCGCATAGCAAAAACCACATTAATTGATCTGTTCCGTCAAAGCGCTAAAGAAAGGCTCCTGAGCCTGGAAGACTATGCAGCTATTGATAATATCCCGGAAACCACTCCTGTTTCGTCCTCTTTCGTAGAGGAGATAAAGGTTACCTTACATAAAATACCCCCGCAACGCAGTAGGATTATGGAGTTGCGCCTTAGTGGATGGACCAACCAGGAGATAGCAGACCAATTGGGCATCTCAAAGAGAACAGTAGAAAGCCAGCTTAATAAGGCCATTAAAGAAATCCGAACCCTCATTTCTGCCGACATCGCGCTGTGGATATTGTTGTGCGTTTATCATATCAGCTAAGGTCATTATCCCTTCAGTATTAACAAATTGTTACCGGTAAGTATAGCCACCGGATTTAACGTATTCACATTATAACCACAGCTGATGGATCAAAAGAAACAGTCATTACAGGAGCAGGTGTTGAAATTGCTCGAAAACAAAAGCACTGCTAAGGAGGCAGAGGAATTTCTCCGGCTACCGCCGGAGATGTTGGACGCTTTCCTGGATGAGCAGGAGTGGAATGAACTGTTGCCGCGTAAGGTTCCGGAAGAATGGTCGGCATTGTGGCTGGAAAACATTAATAGAAAAAGGGCATCCCGTATCCGCAGGTTACATTGGAAATATTGGAGCAGCGCAGCCGCTGTCTTGTTGCTGGGCATAGCTACTACCGCTTATCTTTTTAGAGAATATACTTTCAGTCACAGGGAAATAACAAAGAATAATGCAGGCGTAGAAAAAACACTGCAACGCGATACTATAATAGTGAACCAGGGAAGCGCCATCCGGAAATACGCGTTGCCAGACCAATCAGTAGTACAGCTTTCCCCGGGAAGTACCCTGCGCTTTGATATATCCATGCAGGTAAGCAGGAGCTTGTGGCTGGAAGGGGAAGGGGTATTTGATGTTGTGCATGACAGCCAGCGCCCCTTTACCGTTTATACCGATGGACTGGTAACAACTGATTTGGGAACGGTTTTTAAAATAACTGCCTATAAAGGAAAAAGAACTGCGCAGGTACAGTTGATCAGCGGGAAAGTTGCAGTGCATAGTTTGCAGGATACATCAAAGCTCGTTTACCTTACCGCCGGACAGCGCTGCAGTTTCGACATGGTGGAGCAGTCGCTGCAAATGATGCCGCAGGAGCATGGGGAATTACCGGTAAAATCAGGCATGCAGAAAGAGTCATTATCAGAAGATAAAATAAGCTTTAACAGTACGCCATTGCCTGAAGTATTGCAACAGTTAAGTAAAGTTTATGATACTCACATTGAATTTTCATTAAAGGCATTAGAGGCGAGGAAGTTTACAGGTAGTTTCAAAAAGAATGCAAAATTGGAAGGAGTAATAGAAACGCTCCTGCTGGTGAATGAATTGAAAAGTAACAAGGTGGGAGATACCATCTACATAAGCGCTAAATAATCCTGACGATTTAATAAAAAGGGAAAAGTTTCTCCTCAAAGGAGGAACAGGAATAGTATTGTCTAAAATCAATCATACATGAAACGATGTTGTTTATTTTTCCTGATGCCAATATGCTGGCTTATTATAGCAGGAGCTCCCATTCCACTATGTGCCCAGGATATACTTCCTGCGGTAAAGGGGCTGGTGAAGAGCCAGGATGATATTGCGCTCTCTCACGTAACCGTGGAAGTACACAATAGGAAAGGGGATTTTTCTTCCCATACTTTTACAGATGACGAGGGTGTTTTTACATTTACGAATCTAAAGCCCGGCGACACTTATGCTTTTACATTCAGCCACCTGGGCTATAGCAGGAAAGTGTTGGGAGGTTATTCCTACAAGGCGGGGGAAATGATCACACTTTCCATACAGCTTACCGCAACAGTAAAGGAAATAAACCCGGTAGTAGTAACTGCCCTCGGTATAAAGAGAGAAGCCAAAGCGCTGAGTTATAGTCAGCAGGGTGTGGACGTGAACTCTTTGAACGAAACAAAGGACCCGAACCTCATTAACTCCCTGGCAGGTAAAGTTGCCGGGATGCAGATAGTGCCATCAGGATTCAACACCGGATCGGGAAGAATTGTAATCAGGGGGAACAAATCTCTTACGGGGAACAATCAGCCGCTTTTTGTAGTGGATGGTATGCCCATAGAAAATACGCCAGGCGACGATGGCAGTATAGATTACGGAAGCGGAGCCGCCGACATCAATCCGGCCGATATTGAAAGCATGGAGGTGTTAAAAGGTCCTAATGCCGCTGCACTGTATGGATCCAGGGGGCAAAATGGCGTTATCCTTGTTACCACCAAAAAAGGATCTAACAAATTCAGGGTTATTCTTAATTCGAATGAAACCTTCCAGACATTAACTGAATTTCCCGAATATCAGAATGCCTATGGGGTAGGCACTTCCTTCTATATTGATAATACCCACCGTATCCCGGTAGGTAATGTAAACTATCGTAGCTGGGGATCACCCATGCTGGGGCAGCCGTATGTGGCCATTAACGGAGAAGTGAAGCCATATTTGCCGCAGCCGGATAACGTAAAGAATTTTTACAATACCGCACATCTTTTCACCAACTCCGTAGCTGTTGAAGGTGGCAATACCAATACTACCTACAGGATAGGGTATACCAATTATTCCGGCACCAGTGTGGTGAAAGGATTTAATAAGGATAATAAACATTCCGTTGATCTTCGTATGACCAATACATTTACCAAATGGTTTACGATGGATTCCAAAGTGAATTTTATCAGAGATATTGTGGACAACCGTCAGTATTCCAATTCCAATGGCCGTAACCCAACTTATGAGTATGTGCATATGGCCCGCAGCACTGATCTGGATGAGCTGATCCCTTATGAAGACCCGGTTACCGGAAATGAAACAGGTACGCACCGCAACTTCAGCAATCCATACTGGATCGTTAATAAAAACCCCAACCAGGATACCAAAGACCGGGTGATCGCATCTTTCAGCCCACAGGTCAGTATCGCCCCGTGGCTGAAATTTACCGGCCGTTTGGGCGCAGATATGATCTGGTGGAAAGGATATGAGTTTAATGATATAGGTTCGGTAATAGCCAGTAACCCTGATGGATTTCTGCGCACCTTCAATACCAACCAAACCAATTTTAACCTGGAGGGGTTGTTTACCTTCAGCAAGCGGATCCATGACTTTTCAATAAATGCAATAGCAGGTGCAAGCAAGTATACATCCAGCTATGAAGTGAGGGAAACGAGAGTTAACTCCCTGTTACAACCAGGCTTGATCAATGTTTCCAATGCGAAGGAATACCCGGTTGCAGCACAAACGGCCAGGAAAAAAGAAACAAATTCCCTTTACGGATCAGTATCATTTGGTTACAACAACTTTGCTTTTATTGATCTTACCGCCCGTAATGACTGGTCATCTACCTTGCCTGCAAGGAACCGTTCCTATTTTTATCCTTCTGTTGGCGGATCACTTATTTTAACCGACCTGCTGCAGGTGAAAAGTAACCTGTTAAACTATGCAAAGGTACGTGCATCTATGGCGATAGTGGGTAACGATACAGACCCATACCGTTTGGATCAGTCCTATTCGTTCAATGGTTTATTTAACGGCGCTCCCATTGCTTCGCTGTCAACAACCATGAACAACCCGGATCTGAAACCTGAAAAAACAAGGTCGTATGAGTATGGCGCGGAACTGCGGCTGTTCAACAACCGGGTTACTATTGATGCTACACATTACAGTGCTTCCACAACAGATCAGATCATCACCGCCCAGGTACCAGCTTCCAGTGGTTACAAACAGCGCATTTACAACGCCGGTGAAATCAGGAACTGGGGAAATGAGCTTTCTGTGACAGCAAAAATACTGAGTGCCAGAAAATTCAGTTGGGAAAGCCAGATAAATTTTGCAAAGAATAACTCGCGGGTAGTAAGCTTAATTGATAGCGTGAACCGGTTTGTGCTGAACAACAACTCAAGCTATATCTATGTGTACGCAGAGGTGGGGAAACCTTATGGCTATATGCGTGGCCTTGGTGTGGCGCGTGATGCCGCCGGGCATATGTTACTGGACGATGGCGGCGGCCTGCTTAGCAAAAATCCTGATATGGCCTTTGGCTCTTCCAGCCCCGACTGGTTAGGCAGCTTCAGGAACACGTTCCGTTATGGCAATTTATCGCTGAGCATCTTATTGGATGTAAAGAAAGGCGGCCTGTTGTATTCCGGCAGTTATTCGCAGATGCTGACAAATGGTGTACTGGCAGAAACCCTCAATGGAAGGGATGATTACTATAAACATTCCGTGATCTACGGTGAAAGCGCCGGTGAACTGACAGGTGGCGCCAGGTGGGATGCTTATTACGCTGATGGTACCAAAAACACTAAGTACGTAACTCCCCAGAATTACGAATATGCGCGGCCCAACTATGCGGAGTTCGTTATATTCGACGCCTCTTATGTAAAGCTGCGGGAATTAGCCCTGGGCTATACCTTTCCAGACAAACTGCTGGGAAGAACACCGGTTAAAACGGCCAAACTTTCCCTGGTAGGCCGTAACCTGGCCATATTATATCGTAAAACACCACGCGGTATTGATCCGGAAGCCACTTCCACTGCCGGTAACGGACAAGGTATTGAAAGGGGATCTTTACCACCCAATGCCATCTATGGATTCAACGTCAATCTTTCCTTCTAATGCTATTGAACATGAAGAGAATATTTTTAATGCTGTTAAGCGTGGTTGGCTTGTTCGCCTGCACCAAAAATTTCGATCAGATCAACACCGATCCCAACCATCCGAACAAAGTAGAACCGGATTTTCTGTTAACGACATCCCAGTTAAATACACTTAAGCTGTATGGCGGGGATATGAACCGTGTGATATTCTTTAACTATACACAACATTTTTCTGGTTTCCAGGGAGAGTTTCAGCGCTATACCTATAACGACAATTCAAACAATACCTACTGGTCTAATACGTATATCAATTGCCTGCAACCTGCATACCAGATCGAAGTGAATTATAGAGATAATCCTGCCTATACCAACAGGGTATTGATTGCACGTATCTGGAAGGACTTTATCTTTTCCAATGCACTTTCCATGTGGGGGAGTATTCCAATGGAATTTGCCCTGGCAGGTAGTCCCGGTGTTGCTTTTACCAGGGAACAGGATGCATATTATAACCTGTTGGAAGATCTGAAAAATATTGTTGATGCTATCAACCCGGATGGCGATAAATATTCCGCTGCTGCAGATAAGATTTACGGTGGCGACCTGCTGAAATGGAAGAAGTTTGCCAACACACTACGGTTACGCCTCGCCATGCGTATCTCCAACGATGCGCCTAACGGTGATCCCGAACTGGCTAAAAAAGTGGTACAGGACATTTATCAGAATGGCAGCCAGTATACCATCACCGCACAAAACGAAACTGCCGCCATGACCTGGGGAACTACCAGCGATACATGGAGCTATCTGTACAACAGTGTTGTATACAACTATACCGCTAACAAAGCGACCATTCCTGTACTCTGCGAATCCCTGGTATATCATACGCAACCCTATAATGACCCGCGGTTAACCGTTTATGGACAACCGGCCAAACAAGGACCAAACAAGGGTAAGTATTTTGGCCAGAATATATCTTATGGCGGGGGCGCTAAATACGCCGGGAACATTACTAATCCGCATGATGGATTAAAACAGGACGACTATTCCTATATAGGATCAATTTTCCTGAAGCCGGATGCAGAATATGTTTTTATGTCCTGGTCGGAAGCTGCCCTGTTAAAGGCGGAAGCGGCATTAAAAGGATGGTGGGGCAATGCAGGCAACGCTTCGCAGTATTATTACGAGGGCATCAACGCCTCATTTGACCGCTATGGACTAACACAGGACCAGGCGGCTGCCTATGAGAACACGCCGGGAATTAAATGGGGTACTGCCGCTGATACGGTGGGAAGGTCTGCGCAGTTTATGGACTGGGTACAGATCTGTTCAAGCTATATTCCTGCCGGGGAGTATTACCGTCAGATCATCATGCAGCATTGGTTAGCTATTCCCGGGCAAGGCGTGGATGCCTGGGCACTAATCCGCCGCTCCAGAACACTGGAACTTGAACCGCAGTTTGCCACCTATGATGGCGAATATGCATATTTGCCACAACGGATACCATACCCGGGAAGCGAGTATTCTACCAACAGTAAGGAAGTGAGCAAAGCTGCCTCCTGGCTTGGCGGTTCGGATGACCTGTGGACGAAGCTTTGGTTTGCATTGCCAAACAAGAAAAACCCTTATTTACCTTATTAAAAATAAACGATGAGAACAACGTTATATATATTCTGTTGCCTGCTTATTTTAGCAAGTTGTAAAAAAGATAAGGAATACCTTCCGCCGGATTTTAATTATCCCATTCCACCCGTTGATATCACAGAGAATGTGAATGTAGGCGCTTATTTTTATAACTATGCCGCCGCCGATTGGAACAAGGGCATCACTGATACGCCTTTGCTGGGAAACTATAGCGCACTGGCAGCATCCGTTATGAACCAGGAACGTATATGGGCCGATTCTGCCGGGGTAGACTTTTTTATTTTCAACTGGAATGGTGCATCTGGTGGCGATCCGGTCTTAAACAGCTTTGTTGCGGGAAGAAGCAGTAATGTGAAAATGGTGATTAATTTCAACACAGCGCATATCAATGCCTCTAATACTTCTCCGGTCACCGGAGCAAAGCTGAATACACTGATCAAAGAATTTAAATCATTATCCAGCTCCCATTTTGCCAACGATTATTATTATAAGATCAATGGGCAGCCGGTTGTAATGATCACGCCGTTAAACCTTTCTTCCAGTAAAGCTGCCAGTATTGATTACCCATCGGTAATAGCTGCTTTGCGTGCTTCGCTCGACTCAATCGGCGTTCATCCTTATATCATCGGCGAAATCACCACGGGATGGCTGCCGCCTGGCCGTTACAGTACTGCTATTAATGCAATGGATGCGGTAGTGCTCTCTGATTGGTCTACCAGCACATACGACCGCTCTGTTTTTATGCCGGCATATACCGATCAGAACTGGAAGAACTGGACCGACTCCACAACAACCTGGAAAAAGGATTTTGTGCCGGCTGTTTTCCCAGGATTTAATGATAAGGTCATGACGCCATCCAGCGCTTTATTTAACCAGGACAGGAGCGGGGAATTTTATACCGATATGGCAAATGTTGCCAAAAGGAACATGAGCAGCAAACGGCTGGTACTCATTAATTCCTGGAACGACTTTCAAAAAGGCACTGGTCTGGAACCTACAGGCAGTTACGGTCGCACTTACATGGGTATTACCCGGAAACAATTTAAAGTGAACTAATTATGACGGATAAGAAAAACAGGATCAGCAGGCGCCGGTTCGTAGCTTCCATGGGGATGCTCACGGCAGCCCTGCCTTTGGGGGCAGCTGCATTTGATTTTATTCCCAGTGCCGGCAAAGGCTTTAGTTTTATGATGCTGGGTGATATTCACTTTACCCGGGAGGATTTTCATGACATGGAATACGTGAAAAACAGGTTCTCAGGAGGTGATGTTACGCAGGTGCATAATTATTCCCGCATTACCAGGGAAAACCTTCAGCCCTTGTTAAGCAAAACAAAAGACGCGGGCAAAAAGCTCAATGCAGATTTTTACCTGCAATTGGGCGATTTTGTAGAGGGACTTTGCGGCACTGAAGAATTGGCACTAAAACAAACCAATGGATTTATTTCTCTTATAAAACAGCAGGAACTGCAACGGCCGTTTTTTGTTATAAAGGGCAATCACGACATTACCGGGGTGGGGGCACAGGAAACGTTCAGGAATGTAGTATTACCCTGGCAAACTTTAGAACAGGAGAGGACCTTGAAGAACGCTAATTCCACCTTTGTTCATAAAGGGGCCAGGTTTATCCTGTTCGACGGCTATACCCCAGATGAAAGCCTTTCCTGGTTGAAAGAAGTATTGGCAGATGCAAAGGAAAAAACCGTATTCTTTTGCGTGCACCAGCCAGTGGTGCCTTTTACGGCCCGCTCCAACTGGCATATATTTGCTAAGCCTTCCCAACAGCAGCAACGGGAAGAGTTGCTGAATTTACTGGGGCAGTACAATGCCATCGTTTTATGCGGTCATCTGCATAAAACAAGTATTCTGACAAGAACAACAGCAAAGGGAACGTTTGTACAGATATGCACCGGCAGCGTGATTGAACACCCCGATGCGCCGGTAAAAGATCACCTGCAAGGCATTGACGCCTATGGCGCCGGTTTGCTGCAGCTTGAGCCGAAGTTTGCGCCTGCTTCATTAGAAGAACGGAGAACAAATCTTGAAAATGAGAAGCCTTTTATCCGCCATTTCGAATACGCAGATTTTATGGGGTATTCAACTGTGACTGTTTCCCCTGGAAAGAACGTGCAGATAGCCATTTACCGGAACATGGATAACAATCCCTGGAAGATTATTGCTATAAATGAATTGCTGAAAGCTTAGAAACGCGCAACATAAATATGAACTACCCGGTTTTTTATATCCTTTGTGACCGCATGGAATATCATGATATGGATTATGTGAAAACGAGGCCGCAGGATTATGAGCAGATCATGAAAGAGTATCCAAAATATACCGCCACTATTCAGCCTGCATTTCTTCAATTGATAAAAAGGCAGACTGTAAACATCTGGCGCGCTGTAAAAGCCGTGGTGTGGCCGTCCTTCGAAACAGTGGACCTTACAGCGCTGCAAAATCAGCGAAGATAGGTGGTAGTGTAAAAATGAACAACCA
>NZ_DATMTE010000007.1:0-6759 GCF_035564935.1 Chitinophaga sp.
AACCCCATTATACCAGTAACATTTTAAACCATTGTATATAATTTTTCTTACCCCAAAATTGATTGTTATGAACTACCCCAACAAAGTAATTAAAGCTGGCGAAAAAAACAGCCTGATCGTGAAAGCCATTCAGCAACGACTTATTGAGCTGGGCATCGGCGCCTTACAGGGTACCGGTACCTTTGGCCCTAAAACCGTATCGGCTGTAAAGCAGTTTCAGGCCATGCACCGCGACCGGTTTGGCAATCCCCTTATTGCAGACGGAGAAGTAGGTGCCATTACCTGGGAGGTGTTGTTTGACGACGGCGTACCGGAAGCACATGAAGCGCCCGCCCCCTTACTTGCGAAAGCCATTAAAGTAGCCGAAAGCCAGATCGGCGTAATGGAAGTGCCGCCGGGCAGCAACCGCGGGCCACAGGTGGAAGCCTATCTTGCCAGTACCAATACCCCTCCGGGCAATTACTGGTGCGCCGCCTTTGTATACTGGTGCTTCAAAAAGGCTGCGGCAGAACTGGGCATCCCTAACCCTGTTGTAAAAACCGCAGGCTGCCTTGATCACTGGAACCGGACCAATGCGGTAAAAGTGACCACTGCAAAAGCGGTGAACAATCCCGCCCTGATAGTTCCGGGCAGTATCTTCATTAAAAGCCATGGCGGCGGATTTGGCCATACCGGCATTGTTACTGCCGTAAACGGCGGCTTCATTGAAACCATTGAAGGCAACAGCAATCCCAACGGCAGCAGTAACGGCATTGGGGTGTTCCGGATAACGTTCAGGAAGATAAATTCTATTGAGAAAGGATTTATTATTTATGGATAACGCTACCCTTCCCGGATAGCTTCGTTTTGCCATCCGGGAAATTCCGCGTTATTCATCTCACTAAAAAAGTTAATCTTTTATTTTTTCTTTTTTGATTAAATTCATTAAGGAAAATCGAGCATACCAGCCCCCAAAAACACCCTCATAAAAATGATACCTCATTGGAAAGTTATCCAGGAAGTAGCCAATCGCTTCGGTGACCGCCAGCCCCAGTTTGAAGCCGCCGAAAGAAAGTTATATGCACTGCGACAGGCCAATCAGCCTTTGGTACAACTGGAAGATAACCCTGCCCGCGTGCAATACCGGGTGGCCCGCGAAAACACGCCCCTGGTGAAAACCGCACTGGAGCGGATTACCGGCACTACCGACTTCCAGGACAAATACGTGCTGGACCGTTTATCTGAAATGTCGAAGGCAGTATGCCGCATCCTGAAAGGCGGCTCTCCCATCGGCACCGGCTTCCTTGTAACAGAAGATATACTGCTTACCAATCACCATGTGATTGAATCGGCCGCAGATGCAGCAGACATGACCGCGGAGTTTAACTATGAAGTAGACGCTACTACCAAAACATTAAAAAGAAGCGCTTCTTTTAAACTGGACGCCCGCAAATTCTTTATGACCTCCAGCCTGGAAGTAAGTAAAACCACCCTTAACAGCGGGCTCGACTTTACACTGATAGGAGTAAGTATTACCGGCACTTTCGGTGAACTACTGTCGCAATTTCCACCTATACGGCTTGATGGGAATATCGGTAAGATCATCAAGGGAGAATCCTGTGTAATTGTGCAGCATCCCAACGGGCTACCCAAAAAAGTAGTGTTGAAAGATATACGGTTCTTCTCAGAAACAGGAACCCGGCTTGTATATGAATCGGATACACTGCCCGGCAGCAGCGGTTCTCCGGTGTTCGGAGTGGGTACCTGTGAAATCATTGCATTACATCACAGCGGCCTTTCCCGCACAGATGACCAGAACAGGGTGCTTACCCGAAACGGCCAGCTGGCTACGCCGGAAACCCCGGACGACGAAATAGACTGGATCGGCAATGAAGGAATTAAAGTAAGCGTAATTGTAAGCGCCGTGCGTGAAGCTACTTTAAGTCCCGATATGGAAAAAGGCCGGCGGGCACTGCTTAAAGATACCGACAACATTGCGCCGCAACTGAAGCAGGCCTTACCGGACCAGGACAGCATCCGGAGCGGCGTTGACAATGTAGTTACCACGGCCACGATAAACAACAGCAAAGCTTCTTCCAATATTCCCGATATTACTTCATCTCCCAAAGAAAATACTATGGATGCGCCATCACCTGCCAATATCAGCAGCCCCACAACATTTATTATATCTGCGCTGAATAAACCTGAAACAGTATCACAGATAGAAGCGGTACTATCTGTAAAATATCCACCGGCGGTAAAATTATCGTTGCTCACACCAGCTACAGCTGTTACGGGTAAAGAAGAACTGTTTACTTTCAGCACCAACTTCAGTGGCAACCCTCACGAGGAAGCAGCGAAACTTACACAGGTACCGGGCATCTTTTATGCAGAAGCAGATCTGCCATTATACCTCAATGCAGATACCGCCAATGTGATCAGGAAAGGCGGCGGACCAACGGAATCGGCCTTCCTGTTTGACGACGGGTATGGTACCCCCAACGAAGACCTGTTCCTGAAAAATTATATGGTTACCGCTATCAGTAAATTTGTTTCCGGTAGAAAAACGGAAGAATACCGGCGCTGGAACTGGTATGCTACCGGGTTTGATAAAATACTGCTAACACCCGCTACGCCCGCATCGCCACATGAAAAAGGGATCCGTGTAGTGCAGTTTGATACCGGTTATACCGATCATTCCAAAGTAGCAGGTGCATTTGATACCGACAATGATTACAACTTCCTCAACAACACCAGCAACGCACTTGACCTGCGCACCGTAGCCCTGGGAAAACAACCCGGTCACGGCACACGTACCGGCAGCCTGTTAATTGGTCACGACTATTCGCCGGCAGCAGGTAACGGTAACTGCGGATTGCTGACGCCGGATAATTACAAGCTGGTTCCTTTCCGTATAGCCGAAACCGTTGTGATCATCAACAGGCAGCAACAGCTTGCTGCAGCATTAGATGCCGCCATTGCACAAGGCTTTGATATCATTACCATGAGCATGGGTATTCCTCCCACGCTTACCACCGCCCGCCTGGCTAAAAAGGCTTACGAAAGCGGGGTGATCTGGTGTTGTGCAGCAGGTAACAGCGTACAGGCAGTGGTGGCGCCCGCCGTATTTCCCGGCACCATTGCAGTAGCTGCTTCCAATCCGCTCGACAGGGAGTGGACAGGATCTTCCAGGGGAGATACCGTAGATATTACCGCACCGGGAGAAGATGTACTGGTGCCCATCTGGCAGGCGGAAGCCGATCATAAAGAAGGATTTGCCTACGGCGATGGCACCAGCTATGCCACTCCTCATGTGGCAGCTGCGGCGGCATACTGGCTGGCAAAATACCAGGATCAGCTCAGGGCCCCCGAATACGCAGGATGGAAAAGGGTGGAAGCCTTCCGGCAGGCATTGAGGGATTCGGCACGGAAAAGCGATCAACTGCCGGCGAAAGGTTTTGGCAGCGGTATTCTCAACGCAGAAAAATTGTTAAATACACCTCCCAAAGCAGCCAATAAGCTGAACAATCAATACAACGGCTGGAACGAAAGCGCTTTCCTCAATTCATTACAAGGCTATGCTGAAATAGTAAAAACATACTGGAATAAACTCCACAACGCCATCTTTGGTACCAGGAGAGGCAACCAGGAATCGCTGGCTGCTGTTGCGGCACCGCTGTCGGACAGTGCGCGGATGCTGGAAAGCGCCACCTTCGGGAAAGCGGGAACTGCCTATGAAAGCACCGCCCCTGCTACCTATCCCGATTTGCTCCAACGGTTTAATACTGTTCAGTCTATTTTAGAAAATGCCGCTAAATAATGTGACCCCATGACAAACAAAATATTCGACTTCCATTTCCATTTGCTGTTCAAACACTATCTCAGCAATGGTACCCCCATAACACAACAGGTTAAAACAACCGGCCTCGCCAGTTTGCTGAATGATCTTTTCGGCGGACCGTTTAACAGCCAGTCGTCGCCCGACCAGGTGAAAGACAGCCAGCTCTATCTGGGAGTAGCTTCCATCATCAGCCTGGAACATGCCTTTGCCCGCAGGATATTGCATGTTCTTGGCATCGATTTCTCCCATATACTACCGCTGAACAAAGAGATCGTAAACAAAACAAAAGACGGGAAAACAAGCTACTATGCCGAATTTCAGCAACAGGTTAAAATGTACCTGGATAGTAAGGCCACGCTGGAACAGGCGCCCTATCATATTAAATATACCGGGAGGAAAGACTGGGAAGGCAAAACCCGTCAGCAAATAACAGACATCCTGAAAAATGACAACCAGCAACGGTATCTGGTCTTTTCCATAGAAGGCGGCCACAATTTATCTGATGTACCTATCCGGGGCACTGCGTTATCCCGGACGCCGGAGCTGAACCTGAAAGACATACAGGATAACAGTGAATTGGATTTTATCAGCATTAACCTGTGTCACCTGAGTTATATCCCCGAACAACCACTGGGTGGATTTGCACAGGGACTTAACAAACAGGCGCAGATAGCCTTCAGCAGCGAGGACTTTATGCCTAAAGCAGGGCTGGGCCTCACCCAGCTGGGAAAGAAAGTAGTGAGACAGGCATTGCTGCATGAAAAGCGGCCTGTGCTTATTGACCTGAAACATATGAGCGTGTATACACGGTTTCATTTCTACCGTTACCGGGAATCGCTGATCAATGAAGCCCCTGCAGTAAACAGGCTGCCCATTATCACGTCGCATACCGGCTTCACGTTTACATCACTGAATAACTATCTTACTAAAAAACAATTCCGGTCTACCACCGGTCAGCAGGATGGTGCATTTGTATGTATAGTAGAATCTGAAAACCGGAAAATCGGGAAAACAAACGACAGTATTAACAGCGGTTTGTATGGCAATCCCTGGACCATCAATTTATTTGATGAAGAAATTATAGAGATCATGAGCTCCCGCGGCATGATAGGGATCAGTCTTGATCAGCGTATCCTGGGTGCAGAAAAAATGGTAGACAGCAGTCGCCCGGAATATTTCGATCCTGAATATATTGCTAAAGAGGAATGGGAGAAGCTTTTCAGGGATGGCCAGCTGCCGGGGGCAGAAAAATTATTTGACTTCCTGAGTATTCCATCGAGGGCGGAACGGCACCTGATGCTGTTGTGCCTTCATATAATTTACGCCGTGAGGGTTGGAAATGCCGGTATAGGCTGGGAACCGGGCACTTCGCCATGGGATCATATCTGTATTGGCTCTGATTTCGATGGCCTTATCAACCCCATTAACCGGATGGATAATATCCTGAAATTATCTGACCTGGCGGCAGGATTAAAAAAATATTTGCCTGTTGCTGATAAATATCTGAATACGGGAGATGATAATAATGCACGCTCACTCCGTTACAATAATGCAGACGGATCGCTTGATATGGATTACCTGGACGAGGTGACAGGGAAGTTCATGTATACGAATGGTTTGGATTTTACTGCAAGGTACCTGAGTAATTGGGCAGAATAGCAGCGGCATTGCTACTCTTTCATCTCACATTAAAAATCAACATAATTATTCCATTTTGTATATAACAATCATAATCGTAAATTGATACTTTAATTATCATCAGCAAGCGCGCAAACACCTCATGGAGCAAGTACAAATTGGTAAGTGTGTATACATTCTGAATACAGGTAAAAACCTGTATAAGATTGGTAAAACGCAGGATCTGCATAAGCGCCTGGCGGCTTACCATACCCACCTGCCTGTGATGTTCCGTGTTATCAGGCAGTATGAAGCGTTGAACATGACCGCCCTGGAGGAAAGCCTTCACATCGTTTTTCAACACAAGCGGGTGAAAGGTGAGTGGTTTGAACTTAATAAAGATGATCTCATCATTTGCGACAATATTGCCCGTAACTACGCCCTGCATGCCTTACAGAACCAGCGCAGGAAAAACGCCGGTATTGCCTTCAGCGACAATCCCCTGTTACAGGTAATGGAAGCCAATGAAAAATATCTCCAGGATTATTCCAGGATTGCCGACGATATTAAACTGGGGCTTAATAACGACGAGGTTTTTGAACTGCATGAAGGCACTGTCAGCAAATCTGTTATTGAAACCGTAAGGAGACTGATGCGATACCGTACGCCCAATTCCGAGTTCCTTGGCAAATGGCTGCGGGTGGTGAACGAACTGAGCGATGGCGTTAGTGAAAGTACTATCCTTCAAAAATATAAAGGACAGATCAGCCGCTCCACGATACAAATGATCAAAAGAATATTGCGTAACCAGTTGTACTGATGTTACAATTAATGGGCTGTTACAACCGGTGGTATAACGCTTTAATCAATGTATGATGTACAAACAGTGGTTGTGCTGCTTTAACCGGTTGCATAATGTTACCCTATACAATCCGCGCTTACTTCATTCAATTTTCTTTGCCACAGATTCACCGTTCTGAATTTTTGTTAATCCTGTAACAGCACCGTGTTCATCCAGGCGAAATATCAACCGGGCATCTAAATTCCTTGCAAAAAAACTGCATGTATCATAGGGCACTATTTCCTGCCTGATTTGCCGGGGGCCGGTTCCTTTCCCATACAGCCGGTTTCCATCCCTGGTAATTACCAGGATAAAATTATCCGGAAACTGGTATTCCCCAACATATTTTTCAAGCAATGCTGTCGATATATTTATTGCATACAGATTAGTCGGCCGGGTATTGGTCCGGATAAATATATTTGTTTTCCCGGCCGCTTCTGAAGTCATCCCGGTAATGCGGTCATCTTTCTTTCTTAAAAAT
>NZ_DATMTE010000008.1:0-9091 GCF_035564935.1 Chitinophaga sp.
ATAATTATGTAACTTGCCTTTTGTAAGGGAGGTTACTGATTCAATAAATGTTGTTACGTTTATATAATAAAATGTTAAAAAGCGCGTTTAAACTAGTTACAGACAGGATGTAAGGCGAATTGAAAAAGTTGGATAAAAAGTCACTACGGATTAAAATTAATTATTACATTTGCTATCTTTCATATAAACAAAGCGGGTGAAAAAATGAGAAATGTGTTCCCTTGTATACAGGCAAATCACACCAGGCTGGTTAATAGAAAAAACATATTCTGATGAAAGCTACCCTTATGAAGCTTAACTATGTAAAAGGTCTGTTGGCAGTTTTGCTGGTTTCCCTGCTGGCCAGCTGTGGCGGTAGTAAAACCCCAAAAAATGCACAAGGGCAATTGATCGGCGTGAGTCCGAGACCGAAGTACACTCCCCCTGTACCGTACGGAATGGTATACATACCAGCCGGAACTTTTCACATGGGTCCCAGTGATGAGGACGTAAACTATGCGTACACGGCGCGTAACAAGTCTATTTCCATTTCCGGCTTCTACATGGATGCTACGGAAATCACGAATAACGAATACCGCCAGTTCGTGAATTGGGTACAGGACTCCATTGCGCATATTTTACTGGGGCATGTAAAATCTGATGATGGTCATGATATCATTGACTGGAAGCAGAAGATTGTATATAAAGATAAGGCGACCATGGAAAAACTGGATGCGATGGTGTACACCGAAGCAGACCGGTTATATGGCCGTAAAGATATTGACGTAGGAAAGCTGATATACCACCAGGAAACCTTTAACTGGGATAAAGCGAAACTGAGAGAGAATTTCGGCAAGCCGCGTTCTACTTTTATTGTAAAGAAAGACGTGCCCATTTACCCGGACACACTTTGCTGGATCAGGGATTTCTCTTACGCCTACAATGAGCCGATGACGCGTATGTACTTCTGGCACCCGGCGTTCGACAACTACCCGGTAGTAGGTGTAAACTGGCACCAGGCAACCGCTTTCTGTGAGTGGAGAAGTAAGTTCTGGGAAGACTACCGCGCCAGCAAGAAGCTGTTTACGGAAGATAAATTCCAGTTACCTTCTGAAGCACAGTGGGAATATGCTGCCCGCGGCGGAAGAGAGCAAACACCTTATCCATGGGGTGGTTACTACATCCGTAACAAAAAAGGATGTTTGCTGGCCAACTTTAAACCAGGCAGGGGTAACTACCCGGAAGATGGTGGTTTTTACACCGTTCGTGCAGATGCCTACTGGCCTAATGATTATGGTTTATACAACATGTCCGGCAACGTTGCAGAATGGACAGCAGATATCTTTTACGAAAACGCCTATTCTTTCACATCAGATATGAACCCATATCTGAGAATGGATGTGCCGGATGACGCACCATTAAAGATGAAACGTAAAGCAATCAGGGGCGGTTCCTGGAAAGACGTGGGATATTTCCTTCAAACCGGTACCAGAACTTATGAGTACCAGGACAGTTCGAAATCCTACGTAGGTTTCAGATGTACCATTGCCCTGAGCAGACGGGTAAAGCACAGATAGGATAATTAAAAACCGGTAATAGCCTGTATTTATTAACACCAAAGAAACCTTTGTAGTATGTACACTATTATGAGTAAATCAGTGAGAATTAACTATTCCATACAGACTTTAACTAACATTTTAACCAGTAAATTTTAACCTATGGCTATGAATCCTAACAAAGCTAAATGGCTGAACTTTTTCGTATGTATTGCGGCTTCCGTAGTTATTATCGGGGCACTGTTCAAATTGCAGCACTGGCGGGGAGCCGACATCGCTTTGATCCTGGGTCTGAGCACTGAGGCGCTCATCTTTTTCGTATACGCTTTTGTACCTGATACCGGCGCCCATACTGAAGGACAGGTGGTAGCTGTAGCGGGAAGCCCTGCTGTAGCCGGTTTGGACAAAATGCTCCAGGAAGCAGACATTACTCCTGCCAACCTGCAGCGCTTAAGCGAAAATTTCCAGAAACTGGGTACTACCGTTGATAAAATGAGAGACATCAGCGATGTGGTAGCAGCTACCGGAGATTACACACAAAAAACAAGAGAAGCTGCCAGCGCTATCGGTAACGTAGCAAATGCCTACACCACTGCCGCCGCTGCCGTATCTTCTTTCAACAGTGCATCAGAGTCTACCAAAGATTTCCATGTACAGATGCAGGGCATGACTAAAAACCTGGCTTCCCTCAATGCTATCTACGAACTGGAACTCCAGGACACCAACAACCACCTGAAAGCAATGAATTCATTCTACAGCAATTTGCAGAATGCTTCCAGTGCTATGAGTGGCAGCATTGAAGATGCCAAGAAAACACAGGAACAAATTTCCCTGCTCGCTAAAAACCTCAGCAACCTGAACTCAATTTATGGTAACATGCTGAGCGCTATGCACGGAGGAAGATAAGGTACAGCTAATAGTTTCTGAATTAACACATATCAATTAAATCTGTAAACAAACTATGGCACTACCTAAAGATCCTAGGCAGAAGATGATTAACATCATGTACCTGGTCTTGACGGCCATGCTGGCGTTAAACGTCTCTGCTGAAATATTGAACGCTTTTAGTATCGTAAATAACTCAATTAATACTTCAAATAAATCCTTAGCTGACAAGAATGACTTTATCTACAGGCAGTTTGATGCACAGATGAAGGACAACGCGGAAAAAACAGCACCTCTCAGAGCCAAAGCACAACAGGTGAAACAAATTTCTGCCAGCATGTACGACTATGTTGAATCTTTAAAGAAAACCATCATTACAGAAAGTGGCGGTTTTGATGAACATGGTGAAATCAAGGATAAAGCCGGACTGGATGCTCCAACCAGAGTAATGGAAAACATGAAGAAAGGCCCTGAACTGGAAGCTAAACTGAAGGATTTACGCGCTAAACTGCTCTCTTTCGTTGATCCAAAAAAGAAAGATCAGTTCGAAAAAACTTTACCACTTAAAATAGAAGTAGGCAAATCAAATGATGAACATGGCGGCGGTCCTAAATCATGGACAACCTACCACTTCAACATGGTTCCTACTATCGCTGCAGTAACCATCCTGGGTAAATTCCAGAATGATATCAAAAACTCTGAGTCTGCCATTATCGATGATCTGTTCCGTCAGATTGATGCGAATACATTCAAATTCGATAAAGTAAGACCATTTATCTCCTTAAATTCCAAAAACCTGATGGAAGGACAAACCTTAACTGCCAACATCGCAGTGGGTGCTTACAGCACTACGGTTAACCCGTCTATCGTTGTGAATGGTCAAACCATTGAAGCACACGAAGGTTTAGGAGTATTTACCATTCCTGTTTCCGGCATTGGTGAAAAAACACTGACCGGTACTATTACCTTACCTAGCCCAACTGGTGGCGCTCCTGAATCCTATCCCTTTACAGAAACTTATAATGTAGGTGCTTCGGCAACCTCTATTTCCGCAGATAAAATGAACGTGCTGTATATCGGCCTGCAGAATCCTATCTCGATCTCTGCTGCTGGTGTACCCGCTGAACAGGTATCTGCCTCTATATCAGGTGGTAATATGACCAAACGTGCATCCGGCGAATACATTGTAACTGTAAGCCAGCCAGGCAAAGCAGTAATTAATGTAGTTGCCAACATCGATGGTAAAACCAAATCACTTGGCCAGAAGGAATTTCGTGTAAAACGCGTTCCGGACCCGGTGCTGAAAGTAGGAGTTAATAAGGGAGGAAGCATGAAAGCTGCCGACTTTAAAGTACAGGGCGGTTTACGTGCCGACCTCGAAGATTTTGAATTTGAAGGCGTGAAATACGAAGTAATCGGTTACCGTGTAGGTATCTCTGCAAAAGGCAAAGAATACCAGGAAGGTGATGCTACTTCAGCTTATTTCCCGGGAAGCGTAGCCGCATCCATCCGTTCACTGCGCCCAGGCGACGAAGTTTTCTTTGAAAACGTAAAAGTGAAAGGCCCGGATAATGTGGTTCGTTCCATGCCGAGTACTATATTTAAATTAAACTAACGGTCCATTAATTACTGAATTATGCGAGCAGTAATATTTAACAGAATTGGTTGGTGCACTCTTTTGCTGGTGATGCTGGCAACAGCTGCTGAAGCGCAACGCCGCGGTGGTACTACCCGCCGCAGAACTGCCACCACAGCAACACCCGCACCGGATAGCGTAGTAAACCCGGCTACCGGGAATGCTGTAGCGCCTCCTCCTCCCACTGCTGCTCCCCCGGCTTCTTTGCGCCCGGATGATATATCAGCTCCGCTGGTAGATACTCCACGCAAATCGCTGCGAGTGGATGGTGTGGTGGAAAGGAACCTTGCCAGGGAACGTACCCCCATTGCCTACGATTACATCCGTGAGGATGACAGGTTCTGGGAAAAACGTGTATGGCAGGTAATCGATGTGAGGGAAAAGATCAACCTCCCCTTCCAGTACAATGTGGAAGATGAGTCTGGTGTGAACCAACTGTTCATTAATATTTTGCTCGAAGCCATCAAGAATAAAGAGGTAGAAGCTTTCAGCGCTATCGACGACCGTTTTACCACTGTAATGCCCTACTCGGAAATACAAACTAAACTCGCCGGTGAAGAAAGGACCGTTCGTAGTATAGATCCGGTAACAGGCGAAGAAAAAATGGTGACTACCCGCGACGACTTCGATCCACGTACCATCAAACAGTACAAGATCAAGGAAGTATGGGTATTCGACAAAGAAGCTTCCGCCCTCAAAGTTCGTATACTCGGTATAGCTCCCATGGTATCCCGTATAAATGAAGATGGCAGCGTACGCGCATCCATCCCTTTATTCTGGGTATATTATCCGGATTGCCGCGCTATCCTGGCCAAACATGATGTGTATAACCAGAATAACGATGCTTCCACTATCAGCTGGGAAGATCTTTTTGAAATGCGCTTCTTTGGCAGCTATATAGTAAAGGAAAACAATACCTACAACCGCGAGATCAAAGATTACATTAAAGACGGTACCATGCGCCTCCTGGAAGGACAGGCCATTCACGACCGTATCTTTAATAAAGAGCAGGACCTCTGGCAGTACTAATCAAAAAATGATCACCGATCAATACCGGAAAGGCAATCAGTTATGCTGATTGCCTTTCTTTTTTTATCTTGCTGCTATGCCCCTTCAGCAGCTACGTAAAACTGTTTACCAGGTAATGCCTCTTCCCGATGATGTATGGGAGGCACTGGCCGCCTGTTGGCACCCGGTTCAGTTTAAACGGAAAGAAGTGATGACCGCCGCAGGGGAAATAGAAAAATACCTCTATTTCGTGACTGCGGGCGTTCAACGCGTTTTCTCCCTGGAAAATGATAAAGAATCCACCCTCGTATTTACCTATGCCGGTTCCTTTTCCGGCGTGCTGGATTCCTTCCAGCTTCAGCAACCATCGCCCTGGTACCTTGAAACCCTTACCCATAGCGAGCTTCTTCGCCTGTCGTATGCAGACTTTAACCGGCTTACATTACAATACCCCATCCTGGAAAGATGGGTCCGACTGGCAACTGTTGCCGCATTGGCCGGTGTGCTGGAAAGGCATAAGGAATTGCTGTCTTTTTCCGCAGAACAAAAATTCAGGACATTGCTTACCCGCAGCCCTCATGTGTTACAGCTGATCCCGCATAAGTACCTGGCCTCTTACCTTGGTATAGACCCTGCTACCTTCAGCAAACTGTTAAGTACTGTGAAGCTGTAAAATGTTGATCTGCACAAAGATTTTGTATCTCCTGCACCACTAGTTTTGTACTAAACCAATACAACATGACCAGCATAAACAGTGATGAACTGCTGCAGGAACTGCGAAAGAAAAATGTGGAAATACAAAACAAAGCCCGGAACCGTTTCGGCGGACAAACAGACGCAGCGCTGCAACATACGCCTGGCCCGGACCGGTGGAGTGCCATACAATGCCTGGAACACCTGAACACTTATAGCCGTTTTTATCTCCCGGCTTTAGATAAGGCTATTACCGTCGCAGAAAAACACAACAGCCGGCCTGCTCCCCTGTTCCGCAGCAGCCGGATAGGCGCCTGGTTTACCCGGCTTATGGAACCGGGAGCAGACGGGCAGTTGCGGTCGCGAATGAAATCGCCCAAGGGTCATTTGCCGTCGGTTCAACCGGAAGTAGCACCAGTACTGCTTGAATTTATGCAGCAGCAGGAACAGATGGAAAACCTGTTGCTTCGTGCAGGCAAGGTAAATATCCGGCAGATAAAAGTGCGCACTTCACTATCGCGGTTTATAAAATTATCTGCAGGCGATACATTTGGTTTTTTAACGGCACATACACGCCGGCATATTTTGCAGGCGGAGACGGCTATCAGTAGCATGCAGCGGGTGAAAAACGCTGTATAACACCGGGGTGTTAACAGTGCTGCACCCGGTGAGAAGAGAAAAGGAGGGTATAACCACCGGGGGCGGCCTCTTCTTCGGAAATATTTCTATGATCCGGTTGTTGTTAGTATTAACCGCATCCTCAGGCTTCTTCTTTATGGAAATGATCCCAGATCAGTTTAGCCTTGGAGGCGCCCACTTCTTTCACGAGGTCCTCCTGGGAAAGCAGTTTGATTTTAGCAACGGAACGAAACGTTTTCAATAGTTGTGTAGCGGTATTTCCGCCAATACCTTTTATGCTTTCCAGTTCATTTTTGAAGGTACCCTTGCTTCTTTTCTGGCGGTGGAAAGTGATCCCGAACCGGTGCACTTCATCACGTACCCGGCGGATGAGTTTCAGGCTTTCGCTGTTATAGGGAAGTTTGATACTTTCAGTGTCGCCCGGGAAAAATATTTCCTCTTCGTTTTTAGCGAGGCCTACTACCGTCATACTGCCTATAAGGTTCAGTTCCCGGATGCTCTCCATAGCGGAACCCAGCTGCCCTTTACCGCCATCAATGATTACCAGCTGGGGCAAAGGTTGCTGTTCTGCAAGCAGGCGGTTATAACGCCGGAAAACGATTTCTTTCATCGAAGCAAAGTCGTTGATCCCTTCTACCGTTTTAATATTGAAATGGCGGTAATCCTTTTTGGAAGCTATCCCATCTTTGAACACTACACAGGCGGCCACCGGGTAACTGCCCTGGAAATTGGAGTTATCGAAACATTCGATATGTTCCGGTAAGGCGGGTAATTCAAGATCGGCCTGCAACTGGTAGAGCACCTGTTTGCGTTCCATATCCGACTTGCCTTCCAGGTGCAGGATCTTTTTACGGTATAGTTCTTCTTTAAAATAATTCACATTCTTTTCAGATAGCTCCAGTACCTTCTTTTTATCACCACCTTTAGGGACGGTTACCGTAATATTACCTTCCGGGTAGGTTAACGGGAATGGCACTACGATCTCTGAATTGATGCTTTTAAATGCGTCGCGCAGATACGCTATGGCATAGGTAAGTACTTCTTCGTCGCTTTCTTCCAGTTGTTTTTCAAGCGTTACGGTTTTGGTGTCGGCAATAGTGCCGTTCAGTATACGCAGGTAATTTACATAGGCATGATTACCTTCACTGATAATGGAAAACACATCCACGTTACCCATGCGGGTGTTTACAATAGTGGATTTGGCAGAATAATCTTCCAGGCTTTCTATCTTTTTCCGCATGATCTCTGCTTTCTCAAATTCCATCTTCGACACATGCTCCATCATTTGTTCTTTGAAGAGGTTTACTACCGGGGAAAGATTGCCTTTCAATACATTCTTTACCTGTTGTAGTCCTTCGCGGTAGTCGTCTTGTGTTTGTAATCCCTCACAGGGGCCTTTGCAGTTGCCAAGGTGATATTCCAGGCATACTTTAAATTTTCCCTTACGGATATTTTCTTCGGATAAGTTCAGGTTACAGGTACGCAGGGGAATGTTATACTTGATCACATCCAGTATTTCCCTTACCCTTCCTACGGAGGTGAAGGGGCCGAGGTAATCAGAGCCGTCCTTTATCACATTCCGGGTGAAAAATACCCGTGGAAACGATTCATGTTTGATAACGATGTACGGGTAGGTTTTATCATCTTTCAGGTTGATATTGTACCTGGGCTTGAATTGTTTGATAAGGGAGTTTTCCAGCAGAAAAGCATCCTGTTCAGAGTTAACGATGGTAAACTCGATGTGATGGATGTGTTCTACCAGTTTGCGCGTTTTATAGTTGTCGTGATTTTTAACAAAATAGGAACTTACCCTTTTACGCAAACTTTTGGCCTTCCCTACATACAGGAGGGTGCCTGATTCATCGTAATATTTGTAGATACCGGCATCTCCCGGTATGGTGTGTGATATTTGCTGAAACTCCGCTGCTGTCATGTTTACATTCCTGTTTTGGGTGCAATCGTTACATTTACTTCCAGTTGTTTGGGCGCCAGGAAAGCAATCTTCTGATAAGTAGTTATCCGGATCTGCCGGTTTTGCTGATAGTGCAGATCCTGCCGAAATTCGTATACCATATTGCTGGTATAGGAATGGATGTTTACCTGTTGTATGTTGCCTTGTTTATCCAGTTCGAGGGTGATTTCCGAAGGATTGGTCTGTTTCCCCTTTGATTTATAGATCAGTGATCTTCTCCCCGAAAACGGATCATACAAACCGGAAGTGTCATACTCGTCGCGGAGGGAAGGTTTATTTAAATCTGCATCCATGAAGGGCTTTAACAGGTCGTGTATAGTAGCACTGTCGTTGCCCCGGATGCTGATTGTATCGGTTTTGCCGTTGAGGGTCACTGATTTATGTAGCATATAGCCGCCCGAGCGTATATGGGTATTCTCCTGGCTGAAATATTCAGGCAGTTTTATGAATTTCCCCGGGCCCTTCAGTTGCGATGGTTTATTTGCCAGGTTACAGGCCATTAAGCCAATTATGGTAAACAGAGCCGTTGCTTGCCTGTATTTTTTCATGTTGCAAAATTAATACTTAAATGCGGGTCATAAAAAATGCGCCGTAAAAACGGCGCATCGATGCATGAGCAAATCTGTCGAGAGCACTAAAAATATGTAAATCAGCATGTTGAGCTGATATTTTTCGTGGGTAACGCTTGTTAAACGGAGGTGATGAACCAAATGTTACAGGGGT
>NZ_DATMTE010000009.1:0-11833 GCF_035564935.1 Chitinophaga sp.
AACAGCCCATACCATGAAGCTTGCTTTCTGGCAGTATACCATTCCCCAGAAGGATTAAATTTTATAAAAATTATTATTGAAGATGGAGTAACCCGTGCACAGGTTTGGCGACCCTGTGATCAAACTAACCCAAGGATGGAAATTTTGCGTGAGCACCAGGCAGGTAATGCCACTATTATAGAAACTGAAGGAGAGCCTGGTGTGATATGTTACTGATCACAATGTGCAAGCTGTTGCCGAACTGAGATAAAACAACTGCAGCCCCGGTTGAAACAGCAACTGCCGGCCGGGATTCGTTTTTTAAAAAAACTTTACTACCTTCGCCGCCATAGTGATAAAGAGCCTTCATCATTGCAGGCTCTTTGCATTTAAACATAACAACGGGAGATTTTCCTTAATTTCCAATCTTTAATTCAGACAACGTAATGGATAAAACCAGCAAATTTATAGCGGTAGAAGGTTTAGACGGCGCGGGTAAGTCAACACAAATAGAACTGCTGACAAAATACCTGGAGTCGAAAAATGAGAGAACCAGGTTTATACATTTCCCCCGTAGCAATAAGGGAATGTTTGGCGAACTCATTGCTAAATTCCTGCGTGGTGAATTTGGCGACGTGAAAAATGTACACCCGCAACTGGTAGCCTTATTGTTTGCTGAAGACCGCAAAGAGTTTGCCGCTACGATCAATGAATGGCTGAATGATGGTTACTTTGTATTGGTAGACAGGTACGTACTTTCAAACATTGCCTTCCAGTGCGCCAAGCTCCACTCAGATGAGGAAAAGCAATACCTGCGTAACTGGATCAATGAATTTGAATACAACTATAACAAGATCCCCAAACCCCATTTCTCCATTTACCTGGATGTGCCCTTTTCTTTCACGGAATCGGCGCTTAACAAAAGGCGCGCAAACGAAGACCGGGAATACCTGCAGGGAAAAGATGATATCCACGAAGCGGACTTCTCCCTGCAACTGGCCGTGAAAAGGGAGTATGATGCGCTGTTAACGGCAGATCCAACCATTAACAGGATCACCTGCTATAATGATGCGCAGCAAATGCGTCCTATAGCCGAAATCCACGAAGAAATTATTCAGCTGGTCAATAGCCAGGTGAAATTATAACCCTCCTTATTGCTGCAAGGGACTCCGTTCGTAGAATCGTTCCCCTACCTGAAAATATTTTTACCGGTTGTAAGTAATTACCGGTAGGATACCTGTCCTCCTGTAAAAGCATCTGCGCCAAACCCGGTTCCACTGTTATGAGCGCGCAGTTGCCCCTTGTTGAGTTTATTACGGCTTTATATACGACTGGCTGAGCGCAGCAGAAAACTGCTTATTCCACAAAACCCACAAAATCCACAAAACTGAAAAACATGAAAACTCTCCCCTGCGCTAAAGCGCTCCTCCGCAGCACCTGTATGGCAGTGCTCCTCCTGGCATTGATTGTTACCGGCTGTAAGAAACCGGAAATGATCAAATCTTCCGAAAATAACACCCTTTCCGGTACAACCGGCCTTGTAACAATTAACTCCGTACAACCGGTGAAATCCGAAGCGTTGCTGGCTATGCAATGCTATAACAATGCATTTTATCACCAGTATGGTACCTATGGCCCTTCTTTCAAAGCGTATTATTATTCAGATGTGAACCACACCGGCCGTATGGATTTTTGGCGACAGGCAGAAGCCATCGAAACACTGATCGATGCCTACAACATCAACAACGATGCAGATCTTAAAAACAAAATGGTGTACCTGTACAACGGCATGCGCGACGCCTATGGCCTGCTCTGGACTTCCAACATCTACAACGACGATGTGATATGGGGCGCATTAATGTGTATCCGCGCTTTCCAGATCACCAACGACGGCGGCATGAAAGACATGGCCAAAAACAACTTCGACATGGTGTGGAACCGTGCCTGGGATACCAACCTGGGCGGCGGCCTCTGGTGGACCACTGCCAACAATACCAAAAATGCCTGCGTGAACGCGCCCGCAGCTATTTGCGCCATGTACCTCTACCAGGCCACCGGCGACGCTGCCTATAAAACCAAGGCCAAACAAATTGTAGACTGGATGGTAACTAAACTATATGTACCCGGCACTGGTGAAGTGAAAGGCGCCATGAATGCCGCCGGCGTTATTACCGAAGGCGCCCGCACCTATACCCAGGGCACATTCATAGGCGCCTGCAGTATGCTGCACAACTCCTACCCTTCGGATAACTACAAAGCCATGGGCGCTAAAGCCATGGACTATACGAAAATCAGCATGTGCAACGCGCAGGGGCTGCTGCCGGATGAATATGATACCGACGACTGCCAGGGCTTCAAAGCCATATTTGCCCGCTGGGCCTGCCGCTTTGTGAAAGACCACAACTACCAGAGCACCTATGCCGCCTGGCTCAATTACAACGCGGCCGAAGCCTGGAATTACCGTAACTCCAATGGCCTTATGTGGGGCCAGTGGTGGCACAGAACCCCTGATAATTATGTGAACTCCTTTGAAACTACCTGTGGTATCGCCATGATGAATGGCGTTTGGCTGTTTTAACGGCTGCTTTTGTTTTTGTTCCGGGAGATATTTAATTTGTGTGAAACAAACCTATATCAACCGGTTATGATAAATACAAAAAGAATAGCACTGCTGCTGCTCATAATACTTTCAGGCATCATCACACAGGCACAGTCCCTGGCAGATATCGTGAATAAAAACGTTGCAGCGCTGGGTGGCGCTGATAAACTGAAAGTACTGAAAAGCCAGTATGCGGAAGGCACCATGGAAATGCAGGGAATGAACTTTCCCTTTAAAAGATGGGTGTTACAGGATAAAGCCATGCGTCTCGAATTTGAAGCGATGGGCACTACTAATATCCAGGTGTTAACCACTGCCGGTGGCTGGATACAGATGCCTGTGATGGGCAAAACTACCCCGGAAGATATGGATAGCGCTTCCATCAGGGCCATGGGCAAGCAACTGGATCTGACAGGTGATTTCTACCGCTACAATGAAAAGGGCAACAAACTGGAATTGCTGGAACCTGAAACCGTTGATGGTGTAAAACTGGCGAAAGTAAAAATTACCTATACTAACGGTAACGCTACTACGTGTTTTGTAGACCCTGCTACAGGGAATGTACTGAGAACGGCCAATTCAATGGCGATCCAGGGCCAGCACATGGAACTGGTGACCAATATCAGCAATTTTGCAAAAACTGCAGATGGCTATAACTATGGATCCAGTATCTCACAGGAACCGGTAGGAGTGAAAATCAACATTACAAAAATGGAGAATAATGTGCCGGTAAGCGAAAACATGTTCAGGAAACCTTAAAAGTAAGACTGTATCAAAATAATTTTATGTAGAGAGCTTTGACTTGCATAGTTCCCTGTCATGAAATTACTTTGATACAGCCTCTCTTCTGTTCCGGGATGTTTCCGGAGATGTCTGTATTTGTATACGATTGGGTTGCAGCGTGATACGAAAACGTATTGACGTTAATACAGGCAAAGCTTTCCTGAGAGGGTTTATCCGCGCAGTTCCTTTTCATGGGTATGGCTTTTCTTTATTTGGTGAGTAACGCTTCCAGTAACCTGATTTTCTTAAGATCCGGTTTTGTAGTAAAGATACCCTGACCACTTACATTCCTCACCCCTCGTACAAAGCAGTAGATAACGCCTCCAAACTGTTTCTCATAATCAAAGCCGGGGATGCGGCTTTCCAGGTATTTTTTTACCGCCACGGTATAAATAAAATACTGGAGATGGTAATTGTTTTCGTTCATGGCTGCCGCGAGGCTGTTCGCATCATAATCCGCTACGCTGTTGCCCAGGTAATTCGATTTCCAGTCGAGGATATAATACTTTCCCTGGTGCTCAAAGAACAGGTCTACTTTCCCGTTCATGATGCCCTCCAGCTCCTGGCTGCTGTATTCAGAGAACCGTTTTACGCTTACACTTACCTGGTCATCGGACAAGTTGTTGAGCAGGTTCGATTTAAACACCGGCACAGGGAAATCAAATTCAAACTCCGCCAGCCGTTGTTGCCGCCCTACAGATGCCAGCTGGAAGCTAACGCCGTCAATATGTATAGTAGCGTACATGACGTGTTGCAGCATTTCGTGTAGCCGTTCGAGATATACTTCCCGCTGCCCGGGCACAAATTTACGGATAGCCTCTTCCAGCCAGTGCTCCCACTTGCTGTTATCGGAAAAATTGATGCTTTCAAAGATAAAGTGCAGCAGGTTGCCCGTTTTGGCGCCGCGCCGCAGTGTGGTAAAAATAAAATTATCGTAGGGGTCGGCCTGTTGGAAAGAACGCAGCCGCGGCTGGTGTTCCGGTTTGGCTGCTAGCATAGTGTAGCTCATTTTCCGCCAGTTTTGCTCCTGCAAATGAAAAGATACCGGCGCCATGTTCACGGCCAGCTGGCTTTTGGTAAGCTGCTGCCGGTAGTTTTCTGCCGGTGCTTCCGGTAAGGCGCCCTGCAGCTGTATCAGCGAGGTATCGGGTAACTCAGCGGCCAGCGCTTTCAGGAAAACGGACAACGACGACTCCTTAAAAGAATGATGGCAGTTTTTAAACAGGTAGCATTTATATACAGCACGGGTGATGGCTACATAGATCAAACGGCGGTTTTCCTGCTCCTGTTGCTGTTGATAGGCTTTTAGCTGCTCTTCTGTAAGCAACGCCTTTTGTGTGCCCAGGTAATCGCCTGTGGCCGGATCGCGGAAGCTAACGAACTCAATTCTTTGCTTCTCCACAAAATCCAGGAAAGGGGCCATCACTATTTTATATTCCAGTCCTTTACTTTTATGGATGGTTACTATATTCACAGCGTCTTCATCGCTTTCTACGCGTTGGGCATATTCATCTCCATCGGTGGTCATGCCATCAATACCCCGTTTGAGCCAGGAGATAAGATCCCGCATGGAAAGGTTTTTACGGCTTTGCACCTGGTGTACCAGTTCAGATAACTGGTACAGGTTGGTGATGATACGTTCCCCGTTTTCTGTATGGCCCTCCAGTAATACCTGGCGTACATTGAAGTCCGTAATAAACTCCATGAGCGCGGTATAAGCGCCATCGCGCTGCCACAGGGTGCGGTATTTGCCAAACAGTTCCAGCATTATTTCATCGTCCAGCTGCAGGATGGTGTTGCTGTTGTAGCCGGTGAATGAGCTCAGCAATGCCCGGTTGATAGACGACCGGTCCGGCGTTTCCATGGCTTCCAGCAGGTGCAGCAGCTGCTGCGCCTCGGCAGACCGGAGCACTTTGGCCTCGTCGATGGTAACAGCAGGGATGCCGAGTTTGGCCAGCGCATGCTTAATGTCCCTGCCCTCCTGCCCGGTGCGCACCAGTATGCCAATGTCCGACGGAACAATGGAGCGGGCTCCCTCTTTGTTTTCAATGCGGTAATCTTTGTTCAGCAATAGCTGCGCAATTTGTGCGGCTACGCTGCTGCAAATAGTTTCCTTTTTATCACAGGCCATCACTTCAATGGGTACATCAGGCGTATCTCCTTTATAGAGATAGCCTTTCCGGTTGTTCTCCGGGCTGTGTACCTGGATGTAATTGATGCTGTCGCCCTGCCCCTCAAAATCAAAAGTGGGAAAGCCTGGTGTGGGCTCAAAGAACACGTTCATGGCACGGATCATATTTTCCGAGGAGCGGAAGTTCTGATTCATGTCGTATACCTGTTGCACGCCGTTGCGGGCGTTGAAGTAGGTAAATATATCCGCTTTACGCCAGGCGTAAATACTTTGCTTGGGATCGCCAATGTAGAACAGGATGGTGTTGTGGCCAAAGGCGCGGTCAAATATTTCGAATTGTTCTTTGTCGGTGTCCTGGAACTCATCCACAAATACCGCCTTGTATTTACTTTGTAAGGAGGTTATCAGCGCTTCGTTATTATTTTTCACCAGGGCGGTGTGCAGGTTGTTAATGAGGTCATCGTAGCCCAGCATATTGCTGCGCTCTTTGAATGCACGCACCTGTTCACTGATTTCCCTGATAGCGGTGTAGTACAGCTGCCGGCGGATAAGTTGCTGGTGTTCTTCCAGTTGTTGGGTAAGCGCTTCTATTTTGTCTATTTCTTCCAGTATTTCCGGAAAAACGGCATTAATGAACTTAGCTTTCTCCCGTTTGGCCTTTATCTTTTTAACCAGTTCTTCCGGTTCGGCTACCAGGTCGGGCCATTCGCTTTTGGTGTACCGGTTGGCATTGCAGGCGGCTACCCAATGTGCGCTGTTGGCTGTTATACCGGCATACAGTTTTTCGGTGGCTTCCTGTTCTTTTGCCTTCAGCTGTTGCAGTTCCCCGAGCCATTGCTCCTGCAAGGTGCTGCTGATTTCGTCAGGTACATCATCTGAATAACCAAAGAATTTTTTCCCGCTGAGATGTTCTTTGATCACATTCAGCAGCTCGGTTTTCATGTCTTCGTTCCAGATCTGTTCCAGCAGGCCGGGATGGAGCGTAGTTACATTCCGGCGCCAGAATTTATTCAGCTCGTTTTCAATAACCGGTGTAAGATCGGGCACCATAGTGGCGCCAAACAGCTGGTTAGTTTCAAAGGCATATTCATTCAGCGTTTGCTGGCAGAAGCCATGGATGGTGAGTACAGATGTTTCATCCAGCAGCAGGATGGCATCGCGGAGAAGCTGCTGTACGGGGCGCGGATCATCAAAGTCGATGACGCTGAAAACCAGGTCCATGATCTTTTGATCGCTGATTTCCTGCCCCCGGCTTACTTTGTAGGCCTGGCGTATAAACAGCCGGATCCTTTCTTCCAGTTCTGCTACGGCAGCCCGGGTAAAAGTAACCATCAGGATTTCTTTAACGGATAGCTTTCGCTCCAGTATCAGCCGTAATACCAGTATGGCGATAGAATACGTTTTACCGGTGCCGGCGCTGGCCTCAATGAGGTTGCTGCCTTCCAGCGGAACGGTACCCGCATCAAACTGTTTATATATAATGCTATCGATCATTTCTCTTTGTCTGCTGTTTCAAAATAAGCTTGTAACAGGGTAGTCAGCGGCAGTATCACCAACTCATGAATGTCGAGATAGCTGGTCAGTGCTTCTTCCTTCTCAAAAAATCCCTGTTCATATACCTGTACCAGATATGGGTCCGGCGATTCGTGCCGGTCTATCATCCCCGATATCTTATCTCTGAACTTCTTCAGATCCATATTCAACCACTCTTTTTCCGTGATTTCAAGATCGGGGTAGAAGGATATTATTTTGCTGAAACCTGTTTTATACACTTTTACAATTTCCGTTAGCCGCCTTAACGCTTCTTCCTGCGTTAACGGGGCGGCCTGGAAGGCGTCTTCTTTTTTGGTACCTGAAATAAAGCAGAGGTCCGTAATTACACCAGCAGCTTTTCCCGCCAGGTAGCGAAGATAGGCTTCTATCAGGTACTTACTTTCCCTTTTTGACCACGACACCTGTACCAGTGTTCGATCAAATACGCGGAGATTTCCTTTCAGCATACTGTCATCCGTTACCAGTTCAATGGTGATCCGTTTTTCTTCCGCGCCTTTGGTAACGGCTTCATACAGGCTGCGTACCGGTACCACCATTTCCTCCATTTTCTGGATAGCCACCGTAGCCATATTGCGGAGCGGCAGCTTTCCTTTTTTTACCAGGGTAGTTTGCAGCGTATTCTTGTTATCGCCGGATACCGGCAGCAGTTCATTTTTCACGGACCATTGCTGCAGCTTATTCAGGTTGAAAATTTCCGTTTCGCTGAGCAGCAACTGGTTGTCGTTGTAGCGGATACCCAGCACTTTATTATAATAAGCACGGAAAGGATTTTTAAAGAAGCTGATCAGTTCTTCCAGGGTAATTTCTTCGAAGGTTAAGGGAGTGGTAATTTTATTTTCGTTGAGATAAATTTTTTGGCTGGTTTCCTTATTGCTCAGGTAAGAAAAAAGACGGTGATCTGAACCGGCATATTTCCTGCTGAAGCTCTGCAGCGGCTGCAGGGTGATTAGTTCGCCGCGTACGGCTTCCGGTGTATCTGTACCAGCTTCAATGTAATCCACCAGTTCATCCACCAGCACGGATGGCGGAAGATCTGTATTGTCTTTGGCATCTTTCCCGATATAGCTGATATACAGGTATTCCCTGGCAGAGAGCAGCGTTTCAAGGAACAGGTGTTTATCGTTCTCTTTTACATTACGATCGCCTTTCTGCCGGTCTTTTTCCATGAGGTTGAAGCTCGACTTATTCTCCCGCCGCGGAAATTTATTGTAGTTGAGGCCCATGAGCGCTACCACTTTGAAAGGGATACTACGCATGGGAATGAGCGAGCAGAAAGTAACACCGCCGTTTACGAACAATCCTGCACGGGTGCTGCCGGTAAGCGTATCCAGGAAGCTATGGCTGAATACTTCGAAAGTTACTTTTTCACTCATGAATTGATTCAGCGCATTATAAGCGGTGAGTTGTTTTACGAGTGTGTTATAGTCTTCGTCAATATCATCTACCGGTTCATACACCATGTTATGCAATACTCTTTCGGTATAGGCCACCCATTCCACAATGGTGCGTGGTCGCCGCCTGTCCATGATAGAAGACATGAGCACTTCTGCAAAATGACAGAAGCGTATCACATCATGCGCGTCGCTGCCTTCGGTAATATCCAGCGGAAAAAAGCTGTCTTCCCCGAGGCCGTACTCTTCTTCCCCGCTCATACAAATACCAAACATAATCCGTTGTATACCGTATTGCCAGCTCACAAAATGGGTTTCGTCCTTTTTGTTACCGTTAATGCCAAAGCGGATATTGGCTGCCTCAATGATGCGGCGGATGAGCACCGGGTCGTTCAGGTTAAAGCGTTTGCGGATATAGGAAAAGTCGAGCAGTTGCATCACCGCTTCCGAGGTGAAATTTTCCTCGTTCATAGTGAGGATGGCATGCAGGGCATTAAAGAGATTATCGTTATCGGTATAGCTTTCATCTGCAATTGTATAGCGGAAAGCATAGGGCGCATTGTTGAACACGGCTTTGATATAGGGTGCATAAGCGTCTATATCGCTTACCATTACTACAATGTCGCGGGGCGATAAAGCTTCTTTCCGTTGCGCTACCAGGTGTACCAGGTAGTTGTAAACCACTTCTACTTCGCGGGCAATGGTATAGCAGGCGTTGATGGTGATGGAGCCGTCGCGGACATCATGCAGGGTGATTGGTTGCCTGTCGGCAGTGGTGGCTGCCGCGTTGAAAATATCGTGTTGAATTTTATGGAGCAGGCTATCCGGTTTGGGTTCCACGGTATCAATTTCTTCGTAGGCGTTGATGAACGCATCGTAGGCGAAGAACAGGCCGAAGCTGTCCTGTATTACCCGTCCCCAGCCGGTGAGCAGGGCATTGCCGGCTTTGGCATCCTGTATATCTTTTAATCCTTTCTGCCGCCAGCGGGCTATTTGTTTTTCGTTCCGGTCGTCGAACCAGAACATTACCGGCGACGGGTTAATGATATGGAAATAGACGTCTATAAAAGACGATAGTTCATGCAGGATTTTCACGTGGTAGGCCGTGATAATAGACAGCCCGAACAGGTGCACCACCGGCATACGGGCCGCCAGTCCTGATTTCTGGCTATTGCTGTGCAGGACATCAAGAATAAAATTCCCTACAATGGTCTTATCGGGCAGGGCGCCGCCGGAGAGCTGTTTTACTTTTACCCACAGCCAGTGCTGCCAACCGGCGGTGGCCAGTTCGGGGGTATCGGTAAAGGTCCATGCCTGGATCATTTCCGGGCGGTATACCTGGTACTGGTCGAACAGGTCGGCTACTTTTTCCGCCAGTGCCATTCGTTTCAGATCGCTTTCCGTTTCGGCTGTGGTGTAATAGGCGGCCACTTTGGGGTATTTGGCAATGAACTCTTCCTGTCCCAGCAGCTTAAATACCAGCCAGCTGAGATTTTGAGGGGAGAGTACTTCTGAATGCGGCCCGCCCAGTATTACGTACAACTGGTACAGCAGGTCGTTGGGCTTCATGAAGCGGCAATTGGCCGCAATGCCCAGATGTTCGGCCAGCTGGAGTTTCAGCCAGTTGTTCATCCCTTCCGTTTGGGTAATGATATAGTGAGGCTGGAACACACTGTTGCCTGCGTCGCGGAGGTTTTGCGCCAGCCCGGACGATAAACTGTTCAGTGAGTTCGAAACTTTTAAAAACAATGCCATTGATAGATCCTTTGTTTGCACTCCGCCATTCCCGAAGCAGGTGATTTAATCTGACGCTGCATCCACTTCCCTGAACCTTGCCGCGATGCCCGAAGCCCTTTCTACGAAGCGTTCTGCCGCCATGAGTATTACCTCCGGCGTTCCCTGTACATATACTTTGTTTTTTGCGCGGCTTACCGCGGTGTACAGCAGTTCCCTGGTGAGAATGGGTACATCGGTGGTATCCGGCAGCAGTACCAGTACTTCCCCAAATTCGGAGCCCTGGCTTTTATGGATGGTCATGGCAAAGGCGGTTTCCGCCTGGGTTAAATAACCGGGCAGCACGGCTTTTAATGTGCCGGTGCTGTCTTCAAACCAGGCCATGAGCACCCCGTTTTCATCCGCACGGATGATGCCGGTATCGCCATTGAACAAGCCATGTTCATAATAGTTACGGGTAAGGATCACCGGCCGGTTTTCATAAAATTCTGTATTGGCGGCGATCAGCTTTTTATCGGATAAATACTTTTCTATTTTTTTATTTACGGTATACAATCCCTGCGGGCCTTCCCTTACGGCAGTGAGCACGCGTTGCGCATTGAGCAATTTCAGCGCAGCAGCAATATCTTTTTCTGCAATAAAGCCGGCATAGCCGGCAATAAAGTCCACGAACAATTGTTCTGAAGCATCAGGGTCAATAACCACCTGTTCATCTGCCGAAGGCGGAAAAAAAGAACTGATCACGGGCACATTATTACTGATAATAGCCTTGCTGAATTTACCAATACCCTTATCGCCGGTGAAACGATGACTGTGTCTTAATTCCACGAGATGCTGGAATAGCGGGTGATGATCGTCGTTTTGTACTGCGCTGCCAGGGATCTGCCGGCTTTCTTCCGGGATAAAATGATTGATCAGTTGCCGGCGGCTGTTACTAAAACGGTTCAGGTGTTCCTGTGCCTGGCAGAGGTCACCAAAAAGACTTCCCGCTTCCACGGAGGCCAGCTGGTCTTTGTCGCCCAGCAAAATAAGCCTGGTATCCGGGTGTATGGCATCCAGCAGTTTGGCAAACAGGGCCACATCAATCATGGAGCACTCATCTACAATCACTACATCGTAGTTGAGGGGGTTATCTTTATGATGCCTGAAGTACGGGCTGCCACTGACAGGTTTCAGCAAACGATGAATGGTAGCCGGTTGCAGCGCGCGGAATTTTTCAGTGATATGCGCATCTACATTAATGGCCGTATTACGTAAACTTTCCGCCATACGGGCGGCGGCTTTACCGGTAGGCGCCGCCAGGGCCACTTTCAGCCCCGGATCGGTGGCAAATAGGATGGCCAGTATTTTAGCCACAGTGGTGGTTTTACCGGTACCGGGCCCCCCGGTGATGATCGTGAAATTATTCAGCACGCCGGTGATGGCGGCTGCCAGCTGCCAATCGGTTGGATCGTTATTATTGCCGGTAAACAGTTTATTGATAAGTGGTTGCTGTTGTTGCAGCAGGGCAATTCTTTCCGGCAGCTGTGTTTTTTCTTTCACCAGGAACTGCCTGATGCGTTGCAGAAAATTTGTTTCATACCGGAAATAGCGTTGGAGATACAACCTGTTCTGGTAAATCACAAAAGGTTGTTTATCGTTGCCCTGTGTACCTACCAGCGG
>NZ_DATMTE010000010.1:0-11424 GCF_035564935.1 Chitinophaga sp.
TCCTAAAAGAGAACCAATTATTTTCCGGGTGAAGTTACTTCATCGTGTGTACAATAAAATTTGAATTTCTGTAAAAATGACCGAAATTAGATCAAAGGAAAGAAGCCCCAAAGACGAGTAACTCCAAACAACACCCCAAACTCCCGATAGTATAAAGGGGCTCCCTGTGTATTTAAATCAACCCCAAAAAAACATCATGGAAGCACTTGAAAAAATTTTCTTTATCAATGTTGGCGCCAATGGCACCTTTGCGGACTCCGGGCATTTCTCCTCCTCTCCCGCCGATGTGGAACAGATCTTTACTTACCTTGAAGAAAAAGATATTGAAAAATTGCTTATTTATTTCCACGGAGGACTGGTCAGTGAAAAAAGCGGGCTAAAGGCCGCTACCGTGATGAAAGAGCATTTTGCCAGCACGGATGCGAAAAGACATACCGTTTCCTTTGTATGGGAAACCGGTCCGGCAGAAGTGGTGATGCAAAACATAAAGAACCTGAAAGAGCTTACCGGTAAAGGCGCTTTTGATGAGATCGTGAAATTTGTCACCAAACTGGTGGCCAAGAAGCTGGGGCTGGATGATGCAAAAGGCGGCGGTACCTATCTTAGTGATGAAACCATTGCCATAGAAAAACAGAAAACAGCTCCCTTTGAAGACCTGGACAAATCGCTGGATGCCCGCGGTGGTACTCCCCTTGAAATAGATGAGGAAGACGAAAACTACAGCACCTACTACGCCAAACTGGAAACAGAGGCCAGGGGGCTGGTGAGCGCAGAAGGATCAGACGAGCTAAAATACGAACAGGCCGAAGGAGATGAAATTGCCAGGGGCGGCATGTTGTTCGCAGCCAAAGTGGTAGCCCAGATAGCCTTCGCCGTGTTAAAACGTTACTTTAAGAAAACGCACCACGACTTCTACCCTACCATTATGGAAGAAGCTTTCAGGAAATTGTATGTGGACAGGATCGGCGGATGGGGATGGAAACAGATCAAAGATAAGTCTGGCGCCATGTTCAGCAGCAACAGCGGCTTAAGCGGGAACAATCTCCATGCCGGCACCCATTTCCTTTCCCTGCTGGAAACACATCTGCAAAAGCGGAAGGCTGCAGGGAAAAAACTTGATATTGAACTGGTAGGCCACAGCGCCGGCGCCATTGCCGTATGCAACCTGCTGGAAGCCACGGGCCAGAATTTCAGCGGCATCACCTATAATAACGTTTTCTTCCTGGCCCCTGCCTGCCGGACGGATCTCTTCCTGCAGAAAGGATTTCCCGCACAGGAAAAAGGAGTGTTCAAACACTTCAAAATGTTTACCATGGAGGAAAGCAATGAAAAAAAAGATCACTGCATTCCTTTTACTTATACCCATTCCCTGCTATACATGGTATCCGGCCTGTTTGAAGAAGAGGTGGATGCAAAAATTATGGGGCTGCATGAACAGTTGAAAGCCACCGGCCGTTATGAATCCTTTGATGAGCTGAAAAAACTGAATCAATACATCGGCAATAATAAACTGATCCTTTCCACCGACCTGGAAAATGCGGACGAAAGCCTGCGGTGCAGCTCTCTCAAACATGGTGATTTCGATAACGACGAGTTCACTCTAACCGCTATTCTAAAAAGCATTTAACCCATGGAATATGCAATTATAGTAGGTATTGACCATTATGATAAAAGAGCACTCTCCGGGGCGGTAGCGGATGCAGAAGCATTTGCGGGTTTCCTCACCGATATGCATCTTGTTTCCAATCCCGATAACATCAAAGTATTGAAATCCGATGCTAACAACCAGGTAGTGATTGGCTATGAAATTGACAATGCCATTGAAGCCTTCACCGAAAATGCCAAAACATATAAGAACGAAACGAACCGCTTCTACTTTTACTTCTCAGGACACGGCATTGGTAATACCTTCAACAATACGGCGCTCTGTTTGCGGTTCTGGCCAAAGATGATCAACCACTGTATATCCAGCCTGGATTACCTGACAGGAGTGATTAACAGAGGTATTTTTGATGAAGTGCTGCTATTCCTCGACTGCTGCAGGGAAAGCGATACCATTATAAAAGGTCTGCCTCCCATAGGCGACTGGCAAAATAAGGTGGGTGAGCGCGTTCCCAAAGTGCTGGTATGCAACTCCACCATTTACGGGAAGCTAAGCTATGAAGTATCTATCGACTCCAACCAGAAAAGAGGCGCTTTCACTTCTTTTCTCATCGAAAGCCTGAAAGGAGATGCCGATATCAATAATAACGGCAGGATCACTGCATTAGACCTGAAACAACACATTGAAAGCAATTTCCCTACCTATGCCCTGAAATACAACAAGATCCAGAATGGCAGCGCCTCTACAGACAATGGCGGCGATAACATCGTGATCTGCGAAGTAAAAAAACTGGAGAAAGCCTACAACTTCGAGATCACGTTTAACCGCAACTCCAACGTAACCCTCTACAATAAAAACGCGGATAAGCTCCGTACAGACAACGTAAGCATAGGAGATAAATGGCATTATAAACTGGAGAAAGGGAATTATGTATTGGTGGATAACGTAAGCGGTGAACAAAAAACGATCATCAACTTCTCTGAAAATACGATGGGTTATGAACAATTCTGAAGATAAATTCCATATTACAGTAGATTTCAATCAGCCGGTGGAAGGACTGCACCTGGTGCTCGTAAACGGCGACCTGCAGATCATTTACACCGGGTACACTTCCGGGCTGGATATGTTTGTTGAAAAAGCCATCTACCGGCTGAAAGTAACCCTGATCGATTACTACCAGGAGTACCTGCTCATTGTAGATGAAGACAAAACATTCCATTTCGACCTCGATTATCCTTCCGTAGCACCCATACTATCTTTCAAAGCCACCCATGAATACCTGAGCAAAAACCTTGAAGCATTCAGCACCACTTCCACCAATACAAATACCCCCGGCCATCCCAACTTCCTGTTCTTCGGCGCCAAGTACGACAGGAACAGCTTCCCCGACCTGGTGCCTGTTACACTGCTTACCAGTTACTCCATACTCAGCAGTGCCAATGAAATGCTGGTGCAATTCGACACTGCCAATACCAGGTTTAATAACGAAGAAGGCTGGTTTATCTTCTCCTGCAAACTGGATAACGGCTTGTACTTCCTGAAAGCAAACGGTACGGAAGATATCCGGATCTTTCCATTCTATATTTACGATCATTATCAAACTCAATTCATGATCCGCTATCATAACAAAGCGGATATGGAAAACTGTTTCTTCTTCTATTCCAACAAACAGTCGTTTCACAGGGAAGCAGAGGAATACCTGGTACTGGACAAAATCATGTACGCCTTTAAAGATTATAAAAATTTCCAGAAACTCACGGATAACGACCTCCTGGTTATCCGGGAGCACCCTTTCCTGGTGACGCTGGTACGCGCCCTGCAAATACTTGCCACCGGGAAAAATACAGACTTTACGGAAAATGAATACCTGCCCTTACCGGACCTGGAGCTGCTGGCAGGTAATAAACAGCTCATTGAACTCAATAACCTCCTGCCCATACTTTCTGCCGTGATGACGCAGTTTGCCGTTAACGAAAACAACGGCGGGATCAATTTTGAACAGGAACTCCTGGTAGATATGGTCATTGACTACGTGAAGTATGATCTTTACTGGAATAATTTTTCGCAGATAGATGCCCCTTACAGCAACCTCACCGGGTTTATGAACCGGCTGGATGAGCTCACAAGAACCTTTATTACTCATCCCTACATCGCCAATGTAAAAGGGAACTCTTACCAGGAACGGCTGATCCAGGCTGTTAGCCAGCTTATTGCCACCAACCAGACAAAGGAAGCCATCAAACTGCTCACCAGGGCAGACAGTATTTCCACGATAGCACAGCAGTTAAACTTACCTACCAGCCAGGTGTTCCGGAACTTTGATACGTACAATGATATTTATAATAAGATGAAACCCACGCAACAGGCAGGTGATCTTCCGGCCGGCGCTTTATAGCTTTTTCGCCATTAACAGCGAATCTCCTACTTTTGATGGAACCATCTTGAAAAAACATGACCCGGTCATTCAGAAAAGGCGCTATCGGCGCACTGCTCGATGAATACGAAAAAGCGCTTTCTGCGCTGAAAGAAGTGATTAAAACAATACCCGATCACGCACTCACCGTTATTACCGATCCGCATACCGCCGATGATAACTGCCGCTCTGTTCAAACCATTTTATCTCATGTAATCAGCTCGGGGTATGGCTACGCTACCAGTATCCATAATCTTCATGGTCATCAGCTGGCAAGGCCTGCCAAAACATTCCGCCTGACCATCAACGAATACATGGAGGACCTGGACCAGGTATTCATCTACACAGAAAAAATATTCAGCGCATTTAAAGATGATGAGCTGGAACAAACAAACGACGCCCTTAAAATAAAAGCGGGCTGGGGACAGGTATATGATATAGAACAAATGGCCGAACATGCTATTGTGCATATACTCCGGCACAGGCGGCAAATTGAAAAAATTAAACTACAGGGACTTTTAAACCGGTGATTTCATCAGCAGCCGGCGGATCATCCGGCTGAAGTATACGGCAAGCGGGATCACTATTATCCCCTGCAACACGCCTGTCAGTTCAAAAAATATATCATCCGGCATTTCATACATAGAAGATGGAAAAAGCATATTCATGGTTGCTGCCGGCAGCCCCCCAAAATAGAGGATATTTTTAAGGAGATGATTATAAAGTCCTTCATAAACACCTATCATTCCAATAGCAACAAGGAATATAACGGAACAATAGATCCAGGACCACGCCTGCTTCAAAGAAAATCCTTTTCGTTTTATCATCCTGCCCAGTATAATAGTAACAACAAGTACTGGAATACTCAACAACAATACGTGCATACGCCAGGGAGTATGATACCTGATGGCGCCATATACGTGATGGACAGAAGTTAGCAACATCAATGCGTTGCTATACATACCTACCCTGGTTTGATCGCTTTTTGCCGGTTTAAACATGATTTGTACTTTTATGCAGGCAAAGCTAAAACAGCAAAGCGGGGCGGGCAAGTAGTTACCCGATGGTAACCATCAACTTTTTTTAAAAAGATATACGCATGTTTATTGCACTCACAGAATACGATGCAGGCATTTGTCCTGTCAGTAAAACCATATCGCTTATCAGCGGTAAATGGAAACCGGTTATCCTGTATTTGATCCAGCATGGCGTGAACCGTTTTGGATTGCTGCAGGAAAAAATGCCCGGGATCAGCCGGAAAATACTGACGGAGCATTTAAGGGATCTTGAAAAGCAGGGCCTTATAAGCCGCGAGGTGAAGGTAAGCAAACACCCGCAGGTAGTGATTTACAGGCTAACGGAAAGCGGCGTTTCCCTGCGGGAGCTGATTACCCATATCTATAACTGGGGCAGTGTTCATCTATCTTAAAATACAATTCCTATTATAAACAAACTCGCATTCACAGGCTTGTCGCCGAATACCACACTATGATCTTCTTCCGATACCCTGTCGGGATACCGGTACTTGTATCCGCGGTAAACATAAGAAGCAAATACGCCTATTTTGCTGAAGTGCCAGGCAACACCGGCGCCCACTCCATAAAAGTATTTACCTGATTCATTAAAGGTAACCGATTCCTGCCCGGCGCCTGATGGCACCTCCGCCGTACGGCTCACATTGTAACCGTTGCGCCCGAACTGCCCGGCAACATATGGATCAATATGACCAAAACGATGTTTGATCTTCACATCCGCAAATACCGGGATCAACGTATGATCGTTGTAGGAAGTAAGCTCCACACCCGGCCCCACGCTGATAGTGTGATGCAGCAACTCCACGTTTGCGGTTACCCCACCGCCGCCACTGCCATCGTGGATCATTCCATAAGCATATCCATACAACAATTTCTCGCGCTGGGCGAAAGTAACAAGCGGTAAGCACAGTAAAAAGAGCAGTATATTTTTCATGATAATGCGATTCTGTTTCTCTTTTAACAACCTGCCGGGAGATATTGTTGCAGTACCTACTTTTGCGCTACGATCACGGCGCCACCGCAGCTGATATTATTTCTTTGACCGGATCTTATGTTTATGCTGCTGCCCCCACAGGATCATTGCCTGGATCACCGGCCCCAGTGTTTTGCAATAATCATTGGAAGTATACTCCACCAGCGCAGGCGACTCGTCGTACACTGTGCGCACCACCAGGTTGTTCAGCTCCAGGTCTTTCAATACGCGTGAAAGCATCCTCGTGGTGATACCCGGTATGCTGCGTTCTATTTCCCTGAAACGCCTGTTCCCGTTGCAGATGGAGTTAATAACAGGTAAGGTCCATTTGCCGCCTACCACATAAATGGTGTCCTGTAATGCTTTTAATTCTGCCTGTTGGCTTCTCGGCGCCATCGCTTTTTCCATACTGTGTTTATTGGTATACTCTGTGATACTGGTAACAAAGTTATACCAATATGCCCATACTTTTGTATCGTAAATAATAAAACGATGAACAAAACAATTTTTATTACAGGCACCAGTTCGGGACTTGGCAAAGCCAGCGCCCGTTATTTTGCAGAACAGGGCTGGAATGTAGCGGCCACTATGCGCAGCCCGGAAAAAGAAACAGAGCTGTTAAAATATCCTAACATTAAAATATTCCGGCTGGATGTTACCAACCTGGCGGAGGTACAGCAGGCCACACAGGATGCCATTGATGCATTCGGAAAAATTGATGTGGTGATCAACAATGCCGGCATGGGTGTATACGGGGCGCTGGAACTGGCAAAAGAAGAAGATATCGACCGGCAGTTTGCGGTGAACACACGCGGGCCTATTAACGTTATCCGGGCATTTCTCCCGCATTTCCGCAGCATGGGTGGAGGTATGTTCATTAATGTAAGTTCTTTTATGGGCATCACTACCGCAGCGCCGCTGGGATCGTTGTATAACATGTCGAAGTTTGCGCTGGAAGGATTTACAGAAGGATTATACTATGAGCTGAAACCGCTCAATATTGAACTGCGGTTAATTGAACAGGGTGGCACTACGGATACCAATTTTACAGATAATGTAACGTGGAACCTAAACCCGGATATCACGGCATACGATGAACTGACGCGGAAACTCCAACACCTGTTTGAAACAGCAGACGCCAGTATGAAAGACGACCGGATGGTTATTGTGCAGGTGCTCTCCGACCTCGCTAACCGGAGAAGTAACAAATTCCGTACAGTTATAGGCAATACAGGCAACCACCTGATGGCGCTGAGAAACGCAGTACCCATAGAAGCATACCTCGAGCAAATGTCGCAGCAATTTTAGGAAGCCAGCAGGTCCAGTTTGTGCTGAATAGTTCGTTTATCCGTTTCCGTTTTAGCGAGTAATAATGCTTTCTGAAGATGCGTAACGGCAAGGGAAGTATCAATGCCTGTATACAATTCACCGAGGAGCACAAAATAATAATGGTTATCCGTTAACTGCAGTTTCTCTGCTTCCGCTATGGCAATTTCCTTTCCATTGGCCTTCGACAAGGCATACGTTCTGTTCAATGCCGCCACCGGCGAATAGCTGATCTGCAGCAAGCGGTTATACAGTTGCAGGATACTCTCCCACTTTTCCTGCGTGTCCTGCTTCTGTGTATTCCAGTATGCAATGGTGGCTTCCAGGTGGTAGCGCGACAGCTTCTTCTCACCGCCCGAAGCTTCATGCAGGAACCATGCACCTTTAGCGATCAGCGTTTCATTCCATAGCGATTCATCCTGGTCCTGGTAAAGAATAATTTCACCGTTTTCATTCCTGCGGGCCTCAAAACGCGAAGCATGAAAACACATCAGGGCAAACAATGCGTTAGTATCAGGTGTATTGGTAGCTGCATTTTCGAGCAACAGGTAGGTAAGCCGCATGGCCTCCAGGCATAGCTCTTCCCGCAGTACAGCATCCTGGCTTTCTGAATAATACCCTTCATTGAAAAGCAGGTACAGGGTGGTAAGCACCCTATCCAGCCGTTTCCTGATCTCTGTTTCCGGCGGTAATGCGATCTCCACTCTTTCTTCCCGCAATTTTTCTTTTGCGCGGAACAGGCGTTTATTGATAATTTCCTTATTGGTTAAAAAAGCATTGGCAATTTCAGTAATCCCAAAACCGCAGAGGATACGGAGCGCAAGACCGATCTGCGCTTCTTCTGAAATACAGGGATGGCAAATGGCAAATATCATCTGTAACTGGCTGTCTGTGATATTCTCTTCCGATAAATCAATCTCCGGCACTTCTATGCCGGAGGTTGTATTTCTTACCTGCACCGCAATTTTTTCTGCAAACAACTGGTTCCGCTGAAAGTAATTCTTCGCTTTGTTTTTAGCAACCAGGTACAACCAGGCTGCCGGGTTTTCAGGAACACCTTTATAAGGCCAGGTTTCCATGGCCGACAGGAAGGTTTCTGCTGCAATATCTTCAGCTACTTGCATGTGCGCTATGCCAAAAACCTTGCAAAGCACGGCCGTGATTTTCCGGAACTCCGTCCGGAACAAATGCGGTATTAAGCCGGGTTGTTCCATACAAAAAACAGGAGGGGTATCAAAAGTAATGGATGGCGCCGGGAATTGCATAAACGAAAAATCGCTCTCAGCACCCGGATAAAATTGGGAAGAAATTACTTTGATACCCCTCTGTATAATTTTAATGACGATCCACCTTCCGTACTTCCACGGTATTGCCATCTCCCTGTAATACAGGACTTCCTTTTGCAAACTCCACCGCTTCTTCCACAGACGCAGCTTTCACAATAATGTACCCGCCAATGGTTTCTTTAATTTCACCAAAAGGCCCGTTGGTCACTACATTATTATAATGCACCACCTTGCTGTCTGCAAAAGGTAAACCGTTCCCTTCCACGAATTTGTTTTGCGCGGCAATTCCCCCGATCCAGTCCATTGTTTGTTTCATCCAAACCTGGATTTGCTCCGGGGAGGCTACTTTATTGCCATCCTCGTGTCTGAAAATCAACATAAATTCTTCCATCTTTTTAAGTTTTAAGTGTGATAATATACCTTATAACAAATGGAATAACAGCAATTGGACATGCCTGCCTAAATATAATTAATAAAAAAACTGCTATGGAATATTGCTCATGCCGCTTCAACAGGGGAGCAGCCATAACCCGCTACTGAACGGGGTTTCCCAACCTGTAAACGCGGAAACCATCATCGAAAACGGCGCCGGTTTCCATTTTTATTGCATTGGCTGCCCTGCGGATCCGCTCCTTACCTATTTCGCAAATGTTTTTATACCCTGCGTGATAAGCGTCACTGTCTTCGTCCGTAGGCTGAGGTTCCTGCACCAGGATAAATTTCCGCTGTTTACCCGAAAGCGCCGCCACCGAATACGCAGCATGTGCGGTAGTGCCCGACCCTGAAAAGAAATCCAACACCGTATCGCCTTCATCAGTAGCAAGGGCAATTAATTCGCTGATCAGTGATACCGGTTTGGAATATTCAAATATTTTTTCTCCAAACAATTTGCTCATATCTTTTTTGGCATTGTCGTTTGAGAAACGGTTATCAATAAGATCAAGGCTGGAATAGGCTTTTGTTCTTTCTCTCATTTCTACGGAATAGCTGCCACCTGCCCGTGAAATAGTTGCTTTCTCGTATGTTTTGGTATAGATCCGGTAACCATTCCTGGATTGTTTCAACACTACAAAACCATTCTTCCATCCAAATTCAAACAGGTCTTTACTCCATCTCCAGCAAAAATCACTTTTGGGGTTACGTTGCTGTCTTTTTAACATTTCCTCGCGGGTAGCGTTCCCCGGCCTCAGTACCTGCCCGTCTATTTCAATTTCATAATCCATGGAAGGAGAATACTGGATGGAGCTGTAATCCAGCGTCTGGCTTAATTTGTACCTGCCTCGTTCGTGTACATACTCATCTGAATGGATATATCCCGCGGCATCAAAACGGGAAGTATTAAAACGGGCGGAGAGCGACCGGCGGTAGCACAACACATAATCATTATTCCTGGCGATCATGCTGGTAGATTTACCGGCTTTTTTTGTGATGCGCGGAAGGCAGCTTACAAAGTTCATCTCCCCGAAAATTTCATCACATATTCTCCTGAGATTAGGCAGTTCGTGATCATCAATAGAAATAAAGATGATACCGTCTTCACGCAATAAAGTACTGGCCAGCTTCAGGCGGGGATACATCATAGACAGCCAGCCGGCATGATACCTGCCACTGGCTTCCGGATCCGGCATCGCTTCATCCTGGTCACCAAGCATATGATAACTTGCACTGCTTTGCCGGAAATTATCCCGGTATACAAATTTCCGCCCCGTATTGTAAGGCGGATCAATATAGATCATTTTGATGCCGCCTGTGTACTGCTGATGCAGTAGTTTCAGTACTTCAAGATTATCTCCCTCAATATAGATGTTTTCTGTTCTGTCAAAATTCACTGCATCTGTTTGTACAGGATGCAGGGTATGTGTGGCCGGTAAGCTGGCAGCCGCCATGGCGGCGCGTTTCCCCGGCCATTCGAGGAGGTATCTTTCCCTTGATGCTTCCACTACTGCAAGCCCCGCTTTCTGTTTCAGCAGCCAGTCTGCTTTTTGCAACACCATGTTGTGGGTATTCCATACGGCTCCGCCTACTTCGGTACGGCCTGCCATTTCAGGATTTATCCGGAATCCCAGCTGTGTGTAACAGGCAACTGCATTGTGGTTCCAGTCGAACACATTCAGATCCACTGCCGTGTACTCCGTTGTACTGAACAACCGGCTCACCATCTCTTTTACTACCTGCTTACCCAATCCCTTGTTTCGCATGTTCTTTTCACCGATCAGGATACGGGAGAGGCGGGGCATTTCCTTTTCGAAATTCAGTTCACAATGCCCTATCACCTGGCCGGTTTCCCTCAGGCGGATCTTAAAAGGTTGCTTTTTTGTTTGCTGCAGGTAAGCAGCCAGCTGCGCATGGGTTAACGGGTAAGTAAATAACGGACCTGCAAACTGAACCAGGGCTTCTTCATTGTCGACCCACGAAATAAAACGGTCAAAATCCGCGGCAGTAAATGTTTCCAGCTGTATCATGCCCTTAAAAGTAGACCATTGCCATTGAAATTACAAATGCCCTGTTGCAGGTACCATTTTATATAAGATGTGCCGGAGCAGGGGACTGTGGTCCGGAACGAGCGGATGATCAAAGTAACCTGTTTTTTGCATGCCTGCTTTAATCATTACCTGTTCCGAACGTTTGTTGATCACTGCGGTAAAGGAATAAATTTCCGGGAAATGAAAAGTGGCAAATCCATACTCCAGGCAGCGGATAGCCCCTTCTGTAGCAAATCCCTGTCCCCAGGCGTCGTGTTGCAGTCGCCAGCCTATTTCCGTACAGGGAGTAAATGAGGTTTCAAATGA
>NZ_DATMTE010000011.1:0-4453 GCF_035564935.1 Chitinophaga sp.
GAATTTGCCTCCTCCTTTACAGTGGGCGACAATGTAGCCTCCGTAAGGGTTATATTAACATCTGGCACCGCCAATCTGAGGATACGTTCATTCACAATAGCAACGCTGGACTTTTCGCAGATAACAGCCTACACCGGCCTGGAGGCAGCAGGAATTGACCACAACCTGTCCTATGCGGCTGTAATACCTACAGAAGCGAAGCCCAAAGGAACCATTATTTACAACGACTGGAGCGCAACTATCGGTCATCTTTGCTGGAGAAATGCAGATGGAGGCACTACCTGGAGTCAGCTGTAGAGGCAGATGATGATGACGAAGTATAAAGTGTCGCTGCGTGTGATGCCTCCAAACGTGCCCGGCTTTTTGGAGGCATCACACGCGGCGGAACTTGATAAAAAAAGCAGATCCGCGCGGTAAAAACAATTTGTTTATACCCGGAAAAACAGTAAATCTGCTGACATTGCCTGTCTCATTTTATTGCTACTAAAAAATTATTACTAATTTCCCGTATAAAAAATCGCCATGCGTTATCTACTCAAACTATGCCTGATCCTATTTCTCGCGTTGCCGGCTATGGCTCAGAAATCCGCTAACGAACTACACTTTACCAGCAGCCAGCAACAGCTGATCACCGTGTACAAGGGCACCATTTTCGTGAACGGGAATAAGGCTTTCGTGCTTCACCAGGATATTATCAACTATAAAAGCAGGCGTAACCGCCTGGTGGAAAACGGCAGGTCCGTTTTTCTTTTCCTGGAGGTAGACGGAAGCCCAAAGAAGAATAAACTGTATGTATTCAATATAGACCACTCCCTGGCCGATTCCCTGCTGACTGCGGTGAGTTCCGATGTGAAAGACTGGGACCGCGACGGCAACCTCGAATTTGGTGGCGCCGATCTCACGGAAACCTATCCTTCACCGGACTCTATGTATTACATCCCCTCCAAATTCTATGAAATCAAAAAAGGAAAAATCACTTATGATGCGGCGCTGACAGAAACAACTGATAAAAAAGCAAATGGCATCTTCCTGGCAAACCCGGTAAACGGCCAGGTGATTCCTAAAGGAAAGAAACGCTGACCTCCGTATAGCTTATGGATGGTGCACAGCATCAGGATGCAGCTACAGCAGGTACATCCAACAAAAAAAGACTAACAGAAAGCAGGAGGTAGAACTGTTGACTTATGAAGCCGTCAACGCCTGGCGGTATGCCGTTAAACTCACTCCTTTTTGTTTTTTAAAAAACTTATTCAGGTGGCTTCCATCCGCAAACCCGAACTCATCGGCCAGTTCATTGATCCTCAGATCGCTGAATTTTAACCGCCATTCAATCAGCCTGATCTTGTAGCCGCTGATGAATTGTTGTATGGTTTCGCCGCATTGTCTTTTAAAGTAAACGCCCAGGTAAGTTTCTGATATGCCGAAAGCATTGCTGATAGCCGCTGCTGTAAGCTGGCAGGGGGTAAATATATTCCGTTCAATATGATTGATAATTTCAAGGATCCGTTTATCCGTATTGTCACGCACATTTCCCGGTCTTAATTTGGCTATATTCCTGGCAGCAATTACAATCATTGCATTCACCAGGTTCATCTCCAAATCCTGCTGGTAAGCGCCTCCCAGCTTTATTCCATACAGCAGGGAATCGACAAGCATTTCCACCAGGCGGCTGTCGTCTTTGCATCTCATCACGCAGCCCGATAGTTTGGTGGCGTAGTAGAGCAGGCATTCCAGGTGATGAATGCTTTTCCAGGGATAAGTACGTACATAACTTTCACTGAAACGGATCAGCAAAAATTCGGTGGCCTCCACTATCTCGAAATGATGACGGTCGTCAGGGGTGAGCAGTAACAGGTTGCCATCACGATAGGCCATCCTGTTGCCATTGATGCGCACAAAACCCTTACCTGAAATAAGATACACTATCTCGAAAAAGCTGTACTGCCGGTTCACCAGCGGACAGTGGTCGGTTTTAAGGTATTCCACCTCCACCTGCTGATGTATATTCTGCTTAACCATAGTACAAACATACCTTTTTATAATAGAAATGAACCGAAAAGATGGGTGTTTGCCGGTCTATTTTTGTTAAAAAGAAACAAGTATAAAGACTATGCTTAAAAACAAAAAGAATACCCTGACGCTCGCAGCCATTTGTTTTTCCTCACTGATGTTCGGGTTGGAAATTTCCAGTGTGCCGGTGCTGCTGCCGGGTCTTGAGAAATTATTACATGGCAGCTTCAGTGATGTACAATGGATCATGAACGCCTATACCATTGCGTGTACTACCGTACTGATGGCCACCGGCACGCTGGCCGACCGTTATGGGAGGAAACGTGTTTTTGTAATGGGCCTGGTGCTTTTCGGTATCACTTCATTATTCTGCGGCCTGGCTACAACGATGTCAGTACTTATTATGAGCCGGTTTCTCCAGGGCCTTGGCGGGGGGATCATGCTCATTTGCCAGATCGCCATTCTTTCCCATCAGTTCCAGGAAGGGCGGCAGCGTAGCAGAGCATTTGCCATGTGGGGCATTGTATTTGGAACAGGTCTTGGTTTTGGCCCTGTTATAGGAGGCCTGATCCTTTCATTTGCCAGCTGGAAATGGGTTTTCCTGGTGCATTTTCCGTTGAGCATACTTACACTGGGTTTTGCACTGGCGGGCATCAAAGAATCCAGGAATACCCAGGCCCAACAGCTGGATGTATGGGGTATGATCTTGTTATCATTAGCGGTTTTTGCTTTAACTTATTTCATTATCCAGGGGCCGGTGCTTGGATTCGGCAGTATATCCGCGCTGCTTATTCTTGCCGGATCAGTTATTGCATTCCTGCTTTTTCTTTATGCAGAGAAAATCAGTCCCCAGCCGATGTTTGATTTTACGGTGTTCCGGGTGCCTGATTTTTCCGGCGCTGTCATTGGCTCTGTTGGGATGAATTTTTGTTTCTGGCCATTTATGATTTACCTGCCTATTTATTTCCAGGGCGTATTAGGCTATAACGGTGTACTTGCAGGAACAGTACTGCTGGCCTACACGCTGCCTACATTGGTGGTGCCTCCTTTGGCGGAACGCCTGCTGCTCAGGTACCGGCCGGGAGTTGTGATTCCGCTTGGGCTATTTAGTATTGGGATGGGCTTTATCCTGATGTGGCTGGGTATACATGCCACGCATCCGGGCTGGGTGAGCATGCTTCCGGGGACCCTTGTATCCGGTATTGGATTGGGCTTATGTAATACACCTGTTACCAATACCACCACGGGATCAGTGAGTGCCAACCGTGCCGGTATGGCCTCGGGGATAGATATGAGCGCCAGGCTTATCACACTTGCCGTTAACATTGCCTTAATGGGCCTGGTGTTAAGCAAAGGCATTTACGCGCATTTAAAAGGTATTTTCAATGAGAGGTTCAGTGCTGAACAACTTCAGCTGATGGCGGAAAAGATAGCAGCAGGTAATTTTACCGGTTTGAATGAAAAATTTCCGGAGATGAATATCCTGGATCCCGGCGGATACATCGCTCATTCGGCGCTTAGCTATGGATTTGAATTGCTCACGCTTTTTGGCGGGATCGGCGTTTGGCTACTGGCCCTGGTCAGTTTTTATATATTTAAGCCGGCTGCAGGCAAAGCGGTGTTCAGGTGATGGAGTGGAAAAAATTACTGCCGGTGATTGGCCGGCAGTAATAGACTATTTAATTGTAAACCTGGCTTTCATTGTAATTGTGCAGGATCTTGTTCAGTTTACCATCTTTAAAATACAATCTCACGCTAGAAGTGCCGGATACACCCGGTTTAACATCGGTAGCAATGGAAAATCCCCATTCGGCATATTTTTCCATATCGGGATCGAAAGGTTTATCCAGTGGCTTATCAGGTAAAATGATCTTAAGATAACTGTAGTCGGGAATTTTATAAATGGCGACCAGTTTTGTGTAGATATCGCTTACCGGATCGTTTTTAAGAATGGCAGTTTCAGTGGGCAGGGATGCCGGCCATTGATCCACCTCTTCCGGCAGTGCCCCGCCGGAACTGATATGCGCCACCTTATCGCCGGGAAACTGTATCAACGCGCGGTCTATCACAACGCTGGTATCCATCAGCGTAACGGCATCGTAATAGGGAAGCAGGTATTGCACTTGCTGCGGAGAGGAAAAAGGCTGGCGGTATACCACTGCTACCGATGAAAGGTTTTTTTCTTTATCCAGTTCCTGCAGCCTGCTGTAAACATCCGCATAAGAACTGCCTATTTTGATGCCCCACTTATCTCCTTTGGTAATGGTTTCTATTAATGGAAGCCGGTCTTTTTTTAGACAGGAAGTTAATAATACTGCCGGGAATACTAATAAGAACAGTCGTTTCATATCATGATTGGTTAAAGTGACTGTTGAAAAATAGCATATTCCAAAGGGAAATGCATGTGGGAAAGACAATTTTACCAGGAATGCCGCCACTGGTG
>NZ_DATMTE010000012.1:0-16212 GCF_035564935.1 Chitinophaga sp.
CTTTCCTTTGCCGGTACCCGTCGCCAAAAAACCGGGCCAGCAAGGATTTGCGGCTGGTGGCCTTTGCTTCCAGGCGCTGAAAATACGTTTCCGTTTGTTCGCTTACATAAGCGCCGCATTTCAATATTTTTACCGCACGGAGGATCTCCAACGCCTTTTTATTTTCACGGGTACCATCCAGGGCCAGTGCAAAGTTGATCATCAGGATACCGTAGTCGTTCCTGAATTGCTGGAAAATATCCGGCAGGGCATTCAGTACGCGCACCTGCTGCAAACCTGCATAGGGAGCGGCTTCCCTCCACCGGGAGTTAGGGTTCAGCCGCCTGCGCGCTTCCGCATCTTCCAGTATTTTATAAGGCTCCTGTAATGCGCGGAATATTTTATCGTAGCTGCGGTTTTGATGTTCACCATCCATCAGCAACGGGTTTGCATACAATTGCTGTAACACGGGCGCCTGTTGTTGTTGGATACTGCTCACCACCGCAGCGGTAAATAACGGCTCGTAAAACGGCGCTATGAAAGTGAGGAACGACGGGGTGTTGTAAACAGGGTTATCATTAAAAAGTCCTGTCAGCTTACCCGTTTCCAGGAAACCTGACAGGACCGTATCGTTGTTGATCTGTTGATAAAAATGTAACCTGGCAGGCGACTGCAATTCATCAAAGAAATGCAGCAGGTCGTTTTTACTGAACCATTGCGTATCTACACGTAATACCTTTGCTGCTGATAATTCCAGCTCTGCCATCATTTTTTTCCGGAGAAGGGATACGGCAGCGGCATCTTCCGTTGATACAGGCCCGCCATTCATCTTCTCCAGGAAAGCAAAGGGATTCAGGTATTTCATATACCGGCAAAATACTAAAAAAAGTAATCAGCCGGGTCAGGAAAACAGCAGGTAAGCCAGTATCAGCGTAACAATTACATTGAACGTTTGGGCTACCAGGAACGCATATACGGGTTTCCTGCTTTCAGTGCCTATGAGGTCTTTAAAGTTTGTTTCCAGTCCTATGCTGGTGAATGCCAGCGCAAACCACACTCCCTGCAGGCTTTTCAGCGATCCCTTTACCGGCGCAATAGCTGCGGGCGATAACAAAAAGGAAAATACCAGGGAAGCAATGATAAAGCCGATCACAAACTTGGGGAACCTTTCCCAGATCACTTTCAGCGTAGGTTTCTGTTCCTTATCTGCTGCATTCGGATGCTTGGTGTATGTCCAGTATACCGAAATAGCAAAGGCTGCGATACCCAATAATACATTCTGTGAAAACTTTACGATAGTGCTGATCTTCAGCGCGGTTTCGCCTACCAGCGACCCCGATGCCACCACCGCACCGGTAGTGTCTATACTACCGCCCAGCCAGGCGCCGGTTACTGCTTCCGGGAACTGGAAATAATGGGCGATCATCGGCATAAAAACCATCATCGGGATAGCGGTGATCAGGACCAGCGAAATTACCAGCGACAGCTTCTTTGAATCTCCTTTGATAGCGCCGGAGGTAGCAATGGCTGCCGATACCCCGCAGATAGATACGGCGCTGGATAACATCATGGTGAGTTCGTTATCTATTTTCAGCCGCTTACATACCCAGAACGAAAAATACCATACGGAAAGCACTACTACCAAAGCCTGTATCAGTCCCAGGGAACCGGCCTTCAGCACGTCCGAAAAAATAACGGTAGTACCCAGCAATACCAGACCTATCTTCACAAAAAATTCCGAGGTCAGTGATTCGCGGAACCAGGTGGGCAGTTTAAAAAGATTACCGATCAGCAAACCAATAATAAGGCTGAAAATTACGGCTTCCAGTCCCAGTTCATTCATAGTAGCATTGCCTGCCACTATGAGTGCCAGCGTGGTTAATAAAAATACCACGGGGAATACCACAAGGGTATTTTTCAGTGACCGGCCGGTGAGAAAGGATCCCAGCAGGGCCACCAGCAACACGTAAATGAACTGTGCGCCGATCTTTAAAAAGTTGGCGCCGGTGAGAACCTTCGTGGTAAGGTCCGTGCCGGTGCTCCATTTGTAGTCCGGTAAAGCAACGTGTACTCCTGCCAGCGAAAGCAGGATGATCAGGAAACCCAGCACAACAATGGCCCAATCTTCCTGTAAATAAGACTTAACTCCAGGCATATTTATTCATTAAGATAGTGACGGTTTAAAAAATATCTTTCAGCACTGCATTGGCGGCATGGTAACCGCACATGCCATGAACGCCGCCTCCCGGCGGTGTAGCGGAAGAACAGATATAGATCCCTTTGGCTGATGTACGGTAAGGCGATATACGGCAGGCGGGCCGTGTATACAACTGCCGGATGTCGATGATACCGCCATTGATATCACCGCCTACATAGTTCGGGTTGTACAGCTCCATTTGTTGCGCATTCATGGTATGTTTTGCCAGTATGAGATCACGGAACCCGGGCGCAAAACGTTCTATCTGCCGCTCTATGATATCGGTCATATCTGCACCGGCGCCATTGGGCACATGGCAGTAGGCCCATGCCGTATGCTTCCCGGCGGGGGCTCTTTCATCGAACAGGCTTTGCTGCGACACCAGTACATAAGGCGCCTGGGAAATAATGCCGCTGTATGCCTGCTGTTCCGACAAAGCAATTTCTTCAAAGGTGCCGCCCAGGTGTACCGTAGCGGCCTGCCTGCATTCCGGCGCTGTGAAAGGAATGGGGCCGCTCAGCGCCCAGTCCATTTTAAATACGCCCGGACCATAACGGTAACGGGCCAACTGTTTGCTATAACCTGGCGTAAAACGGTCGCCCGCAATGGTAAGCAGTTGTTTGGGCGTAAGGTCGAACACTACAGCACGGTGCGAGGGCAACTGCGACAGCGAGCTAACGCGAACGCCTGTCTGAATTTCTCCGCCCAGCGAAACAAAATACCCGGCCAACGCCCGGCCTATTGCCTGCGAGCCTCCTTTTGGCACCGGCCATCCGTGCCGGTGGCCTACGGCCGACAATACGATGCCTATGGCAGCAGAAGCCACGTTGGTTAAGGGTTGTATGGAATGGGCCGTCATGCCCGCCCATAGCCCTCTTGCTTTTTTTGTAGAAAACCTGTTGGCAATGGCGGCGGCGGAACGCAGCGCATTCAAGCCAAAACGGGCCATGAGAAAAGGATGCTTCGGAAAGGAAAAAGGCCCGAGACTGTCTTCCGCTATGGCTTCCCAGTGATCCGCCACTGGTTTTACCAGGTGGCGGTATGTTTTGCCATCTGCGCCCAATGCATCCGCTGTTTCATCCAGGGAACGGGCCAGGAAGGCCGCGGTGCCATCATCGAACGGGTGGGCTGCTTCCAGCGGGGAATAAACGAATTGCAGCCCGAAATCAGCCAGCGGGAGCCTGGAAAAGAAAGGGGAGCCAATGGCCATGGGATGTACTGCGGAGCACACGTCGTGGTAAAACCCCGGCAGTGTTAGTTCCGCTGTACGCATACCGCCGCCAATGGTGTCTTTCGCTTCCAGCAGCAGTACGGATAATCCCTCCTGCTGCAGCCTGATGGCGGCCGACAAGCCATTGGGTCCGGATCCTACCACTATTACATCGTAATCTTTTTTGTCCATGGGCTGCTTACTGCGGCGGAGCAACATCTCCCCGCGCTGATTTATTAGTCTACAAACTTAGTATACTATTAACGGGAATGCAAATTATTTTTAAGAAAGATAATATTTTATTTTTCCTCTTCCACTACTACACCCAGGCGCAGCGCTTTCAACCCGCTGAGGCCCTGCAGGTCTTCCAGTTCCAGTTCTTCCAGTTCGGGCTGCAGCACGCCTGTTTCCTGTAAATAGCGGATAAAGGGCAGGTAGTCGTCGATATCAGCCCGGTCGGAATAGATCAGGGCAATTTTATCGGGCTGGGTTAAACGTTCCTCGGTATTGCGGACATGTACTTTATCGATCCGTTTTTTGATCATCTGGTAGCGGATATTATAGGCGCCTTCCACGTCGAACTTCCGTTCATCGGCCCGGAAGCTGATATCGATAGGATGGTTATGCACAAAGATCAGCTGCGTGGTAAACAGTTCCTTTTCCATCCGGGCTATCAGCGAGTGGGTGAGTTTTGTAACCGCCACCATGGACGACAGCTGCCATAAGCGGAGGTTTTTCAGGTGGAAATGATTGAAGGGCCGGTCCGGCGCAATGGACTGGCCTATGTAAATATCATACTCTACGCCGTCTGTCCTGAACTTTTCAAAATAACAGGGGTAAGATTCCTGTAATTTGTTTTTCTCGGATTCCAGGTAGTCGTTCGCCGTTTGTGTGATAAGCTGCATGGATACTTCCAGCGAGTTCTTGTTCGCATTACCTGCCATGCTTTGCAGGCAGGCTTCAATAGTTTCCCGGGTATCCGGATACTGTGCTGCAATATGTTGCAGGTAATTCACCGATTCTTCTTCCAGGAACCTGTTCAGCGCATTTTCATCCGAAGGGCTCAGCTGCTGATGCACCAGCGCCTGTTGCCAGCGCTGACAATGATAGATCATTTCCCTCAGCAGGTCGTTCTGCTGGTATTTACGCAGCAGGTCCAGCGTATTGGCAAGGATGCTTAAATGACTGTCCAGGTCGGCAATAATTGCCTTATTTCTTTCTACCGTAGAATTGCGGATATCAATGGCGCCATACAGCGGGTATACTTCCTTAAAAAGGATATTGCTGATAACAGCCGGCTGGTTCTTTTTCAGGCGGTACAGGTAATGCCAGGCGGCTTCGTTGAATTTCCATTGTACGGCGGGTTGTATGGAAGTGAATTTCTCCTTGATCACTTTTTCTATCTCCCCGTTAAATTCATCTATATAGATCTGCAACAGCTGGGCGATGGCGTCTATAGCGGGTTCCAGGAGCGATAATGTTTTTTCATCAAACATATGCTCCTCCCAGGTGTGCACTGCGAAAGCCCCAACCGGTTCGCCCATGTAAAAAACAGGCATAATGGCGAGCGACTTTACGCCCTGCTGGCGGAAATGTTCGAGGAATGCATATTCCTTCCGCGTTTCCCTCCATATATCTTCAGAAAAAAAGAACAGTGGTTTAGACATAAATGCCCTTGCGTTCCGGCTGAACTCTTCCGGTGTAAGGCGGTTTTCTCCCCATACGGCGAACAGGATACCGGTACCACCTTTTTCAAAACTGTATACCGGGTTATTATTCACCCGCAGAAAAGGGAACAGGTCGAACTCTATCCGGCTGTCGCGCACCAGCGATTTAAGCGATAGGATCACCTGCTTAAAATTCTCTTCATTTATCAGCTTAGTACGCGATAAGCGCATCCCTGTTATATTCTCCACCGCTTTAACCGGTGTTACATCTGTTACGGTGATCACGCAAAAGCCGCGGAAACGGAACAGTTCCAGCGGCAGCATATCTACCAGTATTTCCTCTCCGCCTCCTTCGCTGAAATGTGTGTATAACTGTACAAAGTCGATTTCCGGCAGTTCCCCGTTGGCCGTTACCGTAACAAAATCGGTATTGATGCTCACTTCGTAATACTGCAGCAAACCGGTGGCTGAATTTACCCCCTCATGGTATTGCTCCGTTTTCACCGGCGCCTTGAAATTATAAAGCTGTTGCAGGATGAGTGAATATATCAGTTCTAATCTTTCGCGGTGATAATCGGCCGGTGTACGGGTTACCTCGTACGTATGCGAAGCCGATTTGTTGCTCAGCAACTCATAGATCAGGTCTGTACCATAAAAAGTAACAGGCAGGAACGGGAAGCTGAGCCCCCATGCCAGCTGCTGCTCCGGGCGCATAGCAGGAGAAAGGCAGGCATATACGTACTCCAGCAGCAGCGTATATTGGGCAATCTCTTCCAACGGAACATCCTGCTGCCCGATACCCGATGCTTCAAATTCCGCCAGCGCTTCTTTGTATAAACGGGCCTTCACTGTGGGTTCTTCACTGATCCGCTGTTTAAGATAAGCGATAAACGTTTCAAAGGAAATGGCTGCATCTATAGCCAGTGGTTGCGCCTTATGTCCAGACACATCCAATATGGTTGCTTGCATAAAGGGGAATATTCTTTTTCTGTACCAAAGGTAGGGAAAACCGCGGCTATTTACACGGTGCAACACGCATGCGATGGCGGAAAGCAGGAAATAGCTTATCTTGTTAACCTGTAATTTCACCCCGATACAAACACTTCTTAAACAGCTGCAAATCATGAAAACAATCTACCTGTTAACAGCTGCGTTATGCCTGTTAATCACCTCAGCAACCTTTGCCCAGCAAGACTCCGCCGCTATGATGAAAGCATGGGCAGATTACATGACACCGGGTCCGGCACACCAGAAGATGGCCGAAACCAACGGCGAATGGACAGCCGATATGACTTTCTGGGAAAGACCGGATGCGCCGCCTTCAAAATCAACCGGCGCCGCCTCTTATAAAATGATCCTGGGCGGCCGCTATTGCGAAGGCCGCTATACCGCCAACATGATGGGCATGGACTTCGAAGGCATCAGTACCATGGCGTACGACAATGCAAAGAAAAAATACATCTCCACCTGGGTGGACAACATGGGCACCGGCATCATGGTGATGGAAGGTAAACCTACGCAATCAGGCGATGGACTGGAGTTTACCGGTAAAGGACTGGACCCGGCCACCGGTATGGAACATGATATACGCCAGGTGCTGACATTCCAGGATAAAGATCACCACACTATGGAAATGTACAAAACGGTAGACGGAAAAGAAACAAAAGACATGGAGATCAAATACACCCGCAAATAATGCACAGGGATTAGCTGCTGTGGGAAGCTAATCCCTTTGCTTTAAAATATCAGTTACCTTATAATCCGGTGCACCGCCTGCATAAGACGCCACCAGCGCGCCCAACGCATTGGCAAACACCAGGCACTCCCTCTCCGCCTTTCCACGGATGATGCTATGCAGGAACCCCGCCAGGAAAGCATCCCCGCTGCCTATAGTATCTACTACCTTCACCGCAATACCCGGCTCCACATAAAAAACATCATTCATAAACAGCAATGCGCCATCGCCTCCCATCGTTACCACGATAGTATTGATCCCGAAGCGTTCCGACAATACACGCACTGCCTGTTCTTTATCTACATAGGGGTGATACCATCCGCTGATCAGCTCCAGCTCGTTGTTATTCAGTTTAAGGATATCACATTCCCCCAGCAGCCATTCCACATGCGCACGGGTATAATGCGGCTCTCTTAAATTAATATCCAGTACTTTGATAACGTCTTCTTTCAACGCCTGCTGCAACGTATGTAATGATACCTTATGGCGCGAACAAAGGCTGCCAAATACAAAATAACGTGTAGCCGTGTCCTTTAGCCGGGAAGCCAGTGCCGGCGCCCATTCAATAAAATCCCACGCTGCCGGGTACACGATATCGTAATGCACATCATGCGGGTCGGTCATATCCGCGTACACCTTGCCCGTTTCATGTTGTTCATCTGTTTGCACCAGGCTGGTATCCAGCCCGTACCGGTGCAACATATCCATCAGCCCGCGGCCCCGTGCATCCTGCCCCACGCGCGATACCAGGGATACCTGTTCGCCCAACTGCTGCAGGTGATAGGCCACATTCATCACCGCCCCGCCGGGCAATTCTTTTCCCGGTAAAATATCCCAGAGCATCTCTCCAAAACAAACAATCCCCTGTGCCATAATTTTTATGCTTTGATTAAAAATGAAAATCCGGTACAACTACCTTTACAAAGTACGATAAAGCCCTTATATTTATAACAGGAAACCCTCCACCCGGGAAAGCTGTTGTAATCACAGGAATATGAAGATATCGCCCAAAGCAAAAATATGGTTGAAAGTACTGGCAGTTCTCCTTCTCATCAGGATAGTGGCAGGCGTGGCGTTGTATTACCTGGTGGAACATAAATTTGTAAACATCATCCGGTATATTGTTAAGAAAGAATCCGGCAACGGCTATACGTTCGACGCAGATGATATCGACTTTTCCCTGTTCAAAAGAAACATTGTGATCAGCGGCGCCCGGCTCACGGGAAAAGATACGGTGAATGTGGCCTCCCATTTCGATGTGTCCATTCCGGAGGTGTACCTGTCCATTCAATCCTGGCGCGCACTGATCCTGCATAAGAAGCTGCTGGTAGACAGTCTTTCCATTATCAGCCCTGCGCTCCATGTACACGAACATGTGGCGCGCGGCCCCCGCCAGGAAGGATTCCAGCTTTCTTCGGTAGTGCAGCACCTGGAACAAACGCTCCAATACGTGAACGCCCGTATTGTACACCTGCAAAACGGTGCGCTTGTATACAGCAAAGTAAACGGTCCGCCGCCGCTGCGTGTAGATCATTTTAATTTCTCTATTGTTAATTTCACCAAGGTAACCAATGCAGATAACCACATCCTGGGATCCGACGATGTGGATTTTTCCTTCGGTCAGCAACACTGGGTCCTGCCCGATGGCAGGAACACCATCAGTTTCAAGCGGCTTCACTTCTCCGGTAAAAAACAGGTTTTTGAACTCGATTCCGCTACCATTTACAGCGCCGCCACCGCCACCAAAGGAGAAATGCAGCTGCAGGCCGATAAGTTCTATTTCAGTGCGCGGCACCTGCCCGCCATTTATATGCGCGAAGAACTGCTGATAGATACCCTCATATGTATCCGGCCCGTACTCCGGCTTCCCGGCAGGAAAGTACGTGCGAAAGATAAAAAGATAGCGCTGGACAGTTTGCCTAACACGCTCTTCAAAAAAATGAACTTCCGGTACATCGAAGTAAAAGACGGGGAACTGCTGCTGCGCGGGAATGTATCTACCGGCGCTACCAAACGCACCAACCTGAATATCTATAACCTCACCATTGCACATGATACCACGCCCGGAATTACTACCGACAGCATCGCACTTAATCTCAATAAAATAAAATTCTATTCGCTCGATAGTCTCTTCCAGCTTAGCGTAGATCAATTCGTGCTGCAGCAGAATGATGTGATCTTTAATAATGTAGAATACGGCCCCACACCGCTTAACCGCTCCGGTAAAGGCTTAACCTTCCGGGCGCCTTCGCTCCGGCTGAACAATGTAAGCCTGGAAGACTTGCTGAGAAAGCGTTTGAAAGCTGCCAGCGCCGTGCTTTACCAACCGGGTATTACCTTCCTTACCAAAGCAAAACAACCCATAAAAGGCAAGCCGCCGGCAGACAGCACCGCCATTAAAATGCCGGCGTTCTATCAAACCCTGCATAACCTCAACGAAGTGATCCAGGTGAATACCTTCCGTATCGTTGATGGTAATATCAACTTCACCGCCGCCGGTAAATCAAAGACTACCTTACAGGTCAAAGACATCAACACCGATATCCTGCTGCATAATTTCCTGCTCAGTGATTCACTGGTAGATATCAAGCATGCAATGCCCAACCTGCATATCCGGCAAATGCAGGTGATAACGCCCAAAGCGGATATCACCATGGATAACTATACCTTTGACGGCACGCATCGTCATAACAAAGCCACAAAAGCAACGGTGCTATTGCTGAACGGCACACGTATAGCCCTGCAGGATCTTTACTGGGAGGTGTTCGACTGGGATGTATTCCAGCAATCGAAAGATATACAGATAGATGTATTGAGAATAGGCGCTGTGAATATACAGGCGTATCACAATGGCGCTGAGAAAGAAGCGCCTGCAAAAGATCTCCCGGTGATCCGTATTGCTAAACTAAACATTGGCAGCGTACAATTCAACCGTGAAGACCCCGGTGAACACAGCAGTTTCCTGGCAGATAAAATAGCTTTGAAAGATATGCGCACGCGGCAGCGCTTCTTTACCTGGGCATCCGCCACCGGGTTGCTCCACCACATCAGCCATCACAATAAAACAATGGACGTAGCCATAGGAAGCGTGCAGTTTAACGGTAACGGGCATACGTATATTACGGCCGCCGATGTTACATTACATAACAGTAACGGCCATACTAAAATAAACCTCCCTTCTGCCGGTATCCAAAGCAACATTCACAGTACGGATTTCAGCAAAACCGTTATTCCTCAACTGGCTGTAGCTACTGCCACCCTTTCGCATACCGGCATCAAAGGGAAGGATACCACCCAGCTGTCAACACAGGTGAAACTGAACGGCAGCGGGATTACCCTGCATAATGGTAAGCAGCCCCGTTTGCAGTACGACGGCATCAACCTGGAGTTATCGTCCCTGGCGTTCAGCCATACAGGTACACAGTTTACAGCGCCACAGCTGGAATTGCAATTGCATAAAGGAACATGGCATAAAAACAGGTCGGGCCACCTGGCTGTACGTTCCGGTGTGGCAGTGAAGTGGCAGGATGCACAGATATCCCTGCATCATGCCGATACGATGGCACTAACGCTGCAGCAATTATCAGGGATGTTTAACGATACCGCCTTTTCCTGGAACCAGGGGCAACAATTGAAATGGGCATCATTTATTAACAATATCAGCATCAGCCAGGGCGCGATGCAATACCGCAATAAACAGCTCCATGCCCATGCGGAACACTTTACGCTGGATCCGGCCACTCGAACATTCCACCTGAACAATTTTGAAGTGACGCCCAACCTTACGGCAGCAGAAACATTCCGTACCGCCCGGTGGCAGCGGGATTACATCACCGTGAAAGGAGACGCCCTGCAGATCAGCGGTATCAATATGCATCACCAACCCGGCGACACTACTATTACCATCCGGAAAATTACGGTGGATAATACGCTGCTTACTACGGCCAGGGATAAACGAATACCGTTTGAGCACGGCATCGAAAAACAGATGCCTACGAAATTAATCCGGACCATTCCATTTGCCTTGCAGGTAGATTCCATCGTGGTGCGGCAGTCGGCCGTAACGGTGAATGAATCGTCAAAGGCTACCAATAAATGGTCGGCCGTGCCTATTACCGGTATCAACGCGCTGATCACTCATTTTGGTAGCACTTACGGCCACAACGACAGCCTGCTGGTGCAGGCCAGCGGCAGGCTGCTGGGGAATCCCATCCGGTACTTTTCCTACCATGAATCCTATGGGGATTCTCTTTCCGGGTTCGCTGCGGAAAGCTACCTGGCGCCGATGAACCTGGAAGATTTTAACGCGGTGGCCATCCCGATGGCAGCGGTAAAAGTAAGACGCGGGTATGCGGATACCATCTTCTCACAATGGTCTGGCAACAAATACGCTGCATTGGGCGTCATGAATTTTTACTACCGGCAGTTAAATGTGCAGGTGCTGAATAAAAAAGATTCCACACGCCAGGGTTTCAAAGCCCGTTTATTCACTTCACTGGCGAATCTTTTACTGAGAAACAGCCGTCGGCAGCCCACCCGGATGTTTTTTGAGCGCGACCGGGAAAAGTTTATTTTCAACTATTGGGTAAAAGCAGAAACTTCCGGTATTTTAACAGCCGTAGGTGTTAAAAAAGACCGGAAGTACCTGAAGAAATATAATAAAGTGGCAAAGAAATATTCCCTGCCTGAAAAATAGTTTATTCCCTGATAATAGCCATGGCCTTATCCAGCAGCTCGTCGCGGTTTTCACGTATACCCTTTACCGTTGGTTCCATAACAATGTCGGGGCCAATACCTACGCGTTGGGTTTCCCTGCCATCGGGGTAGTATACACCAATGCCGGTGAGCCGCGTTTGTATGCCACCGGGCAGCCAGAAGAAGGACACATTTCCATCTGCACCCGCGGTGGTGCTGCCCAGTACTACTGCCCGCGGCGCAAGCCGCAGCGCCATTGTTACAAACTCTGCGTTGCTTTGGGTTGTAGCGTTTACCAGGATCACTACCTTGCCTTTGTAATAGTCCCTGTTCTTTGAGCCGGCCGTCATTTCGCCTGTCATTCCAAACTGGCCTGGCTGCCGTATACTTCCCATTGTAAACTTCACAAAGGGCTCAGATGATGGCAGCACGTATTGCACCAGCGATGACAGCAGGTTGTCTGCCGGGTAGGAACGCAGGTCTATCACCATTCCTTTTGTATTTTTAAAAGCCGCTCTTACGGAATCCATTTGAGTGTTCTTAAACGTACCCGGGTATACATAGCCCACATCTTCACCGATCATTTTCCAGGGAGCAGCCGGCGGATCATATATCACCATGGCCTCTTTATAAGTTACAGCAGGTACCGTTACGCTGCCGGTGGCGCCATCCCTTTCATAGTCGAGCTGCAGGGAACTGTCGGTTGTTTGAAACAGTGTGCGTTCAATCCTGTTCAACTGCGTGGCATAGTTGGATGCAGGGGTAAGCGGCAGCCATCTTTTAACGATTGCAGGCATTGGCTCTTTATTGATAGCGGTAATGACATCTCCTTTGCGTAATCCGCATTTTTCGTCGCCTACTTTCATCACCACCGCTTTTTCTTCTGCAAACTGTACCCGTACCGCCAGGGTTTTAAATCTATCCACGCTGCGGATCACCAGGTTGGGGCCCGACATACCTGCATGGGAATCGTGGATGGATGCAATCAGCCGCAGCATTGCAGTTTGGTAGGCAGCGGTATCTGCGGCATTTACCATGGCGGGGATATATTCTGCCAGTTTGTTGTTCCAGCCTTCCGTGATCAGGTGTTTATAAGGAAAGTAGTATTGTATAATATTCCAGTAGCGATACAGCGCCAGCAGCCGGAAGCCGGCATCGGGGTATGGCATGGTGTTGTATGCCTTTTCATTTTTAAAGGCGGGGTTACCGGCAGGCTCCATTCCCAGGTAATAGTTGAAGTCGTCCCGGTTCAGCGCCTCCACATTTTTCAGCGATGCGGAGAGAGCAGGGCCTAATGTTTTTTCGTCCGAGATCCAGTCGAGATCGGGTTTAAATTTGATGGTTTGTTTGCCATTATGCGCACGCCGGGTTTCTTCCGGGGCAGAGAGCCGGTTCACCCAGCGAAGCAGTACTTCATTCCTGGCTGTTTCACTGTTGCTGTTTAATACTTCCGGTAAGATGCGGAACAATTCATAGTCCCAGTTATATTCCCCGGTCATTACGGCAGGATGGTAGTATTTCAGGAAACCCCAGACTTTCCCCAATATTTCCAGGTGTTTTTCCTGCAGTGCGGTGAGGGACGGAATAGTTATCCCTGATCCGTTGTCAAAGGCATGATCACTGTCTGCCTTAAACACACGCAGCGGCGGCGCATCTTTCAATGGTTTCCCATCTACCAGTATTTCCAGGTTATCGGCCCACACTTTACCGCTGCTGCTGTTAATGGCGCCTGCGTATACCGTACCTCCGCCATCAGGCAGGGAAAGGGTAATACTATACTTTTGCCAGCCGGAGGTTCCCTGCAGCTTCCGCTTCTGCATATTGTCCATTTTGTACACGGCGCCGGACCTGTTGTCCACCCGCATGAACAATCCGCCATATCCACCGGCCACTGAATCCAGCTTCAGGTAACCATTGAGTGTAACCGTTTTCCCGGCAAACGTAACCGGTACCCGTTTAACGGCGCAACCAAAATCGTGGTTGCCCGTTTTTCCCAATGGGGTAATACGTAAAGCACCATGTCCTTCATAACTGGTGCTGCTGTCTACTTCAAGGTGGTAATTGCCGCCCCAGCTGACCCAATCGGAAGGCAAAGCACCTGTGGGGTTCTTACTTTCAAAACTTCCGTCAAAGGCAGCAGGAAACTGGGCTGCAGCCGGAAGAGATAAGGCAAACAATAGTACAAGGGGCAGGAAGCGCATAAGGAAAAAGAATTTTCTGTTTTAAATCTTCCTTTAAATTAACAGGTATTTCTGTACACTAAAAGTTAAAGTATGGGCTTGATTATTTTGTGGTTGCAATTACTTTATGGCTACTTCTTGCATACTTCTCCAATACTTAGGACTCGTCTATGTGTAGTACTCCCCATACACTCCCCATACACTCTCCATACACTCTCCATACACTCCCCATACACTCCCCATACACTGTGCATACACTTAGGCCCCCCTGACCCAACGAATTTCGGCAAAAAGCGGCAAAAACGGCGGGTTTGTTTTCCCGGCATTTCCCTGGTTTGTAACTTTACATTGTATCCGGTTACAACTTTTTATCCGACCTTTGTTATCCAATTTTAAGCGATTATGAAAGTTTGCATTGCTGAGAAACCAAGTGTGGCAAGAGATATTGCAGAAGTGATCGGTGCGAACCAACGCAAAGAGGGCTACTATGAGGGCAATGGCTACCAGGTTACCTGGACTTTCGGACATTTCTGCACCCTTAAAGAGCCGCACGATTACTATGAGCAATGGAAATTCTGGCGGCTGGAAGATCTCCCGATGATCCCTCCCAGCTTTGGTATCAAGCTGATTGAAAATTCAGGTGTACAGAAACAGTTTAAAATAATAGAAACCCTGGTACAGGCCTGTGAAGAGGTGATCAACTGCGGGGATGCCGGCCAGGAAGGGGAACTGATACAGCGTTGGGTACTGCTGAAAGCCAAATGTACTGCGCCCATTAAAAGACTGTGGATATCGTCGCTAACGGTGGAGGCTATCCGCGATGGATTCCGGCAGCTGAAAGCGGCGGAGCAATATAATAACCTGTATGCGGCAGGCAGCGCACGCGCTATCGGCGACTGGCTCCTGGGGATGAATGCCACCCGCCTGTTCACTAAAAAATTTGCGCAGGGTAAAGTGGTGTTATCCATTGGCAGGGTACAAACACCTACCCTGGCTATGATTGTACAACGGCAGAAAGAAATCAATGCCTTCGTATCGGAAGACTATTGGGAGCTGAAAACCATTTACCGGGAAACGGAGTTCACCGCAGCCATCGACCGGCTTAAAACGCCTGATAAGGCTGCTAAAGGGCTTGCCTATCTTAAGGAGCATCCGTTTGAAGTGACTTCTTTCGAAAAGAAAGACGGTAAAGAAGGAAACCCGCGCCTGTTCGATCTCACCGCCCTGCAGGTAGAAGCCAATAAAAAATTCGGTTTCTCTGCAGACGATACACTGAAATATATCCAGAATCTTTACGAGAAGAAACTGACCACCTACCCCAGGGTAGATACCACTTACCTCTCGGAAGACCTGCACCCGAAAATTGCCGGTATCCTGCAGGACATGACGCCTTACAGCGCGCTTACCGCACCGCTGCTGGCGAATCCTATCCCCAAGCTGAAAACCGTTTTCGATGATAAGAAAGTGACAGACCACCATGCTATTATCCCTACAGGTCAGCATCCCGGCGGACTTCCGCTGGAGGAAAAACGGATCTATGACCTGGTAGCCCGCCGCTTTATTGCCGCCTTTTACCCGGAATGTAAGATCTCGAACACTACTGTACTTGGTAAAGTAGGCCAGGTGCCTTTTAAAGTGACCGGCAAGCAGATCATAGAACCCGGCTGGAAGGAAGTATATGCCAACGATGTAAAAGAGAAAAAAGAAGGGGAAGAAGAAGAAAAAATATTGCCTCATTTTGAAGTGGGAGAAAGCGGTCCGCATACCCCACGCATCCACCAGGGTAAAACCTCTCCTCCCAAAGCCTTTACAGAAGCTACTTTGCTGAGAGCCATGGAAACCGCAGGTAAACAGGTGGATGATGAAGAAATGAGGGAACTGCTGAAAGACAATGGCATCGGCCGGCCATCTACCCGCGCCAATATCATTGAAACACTGTTCCGCAGGAAATATATTGAGAAGAAAAAGAAGAATATCTATGCCACACAAACCGGCATTGATCTCATAGACACTATACAAACAGAACTGCTTAAAAGCGCCGAGTTAACCGGGCAATGGGAACGTAAACTGCGACTTATAGAAAAAGGCGAATACGCAATGGATACGTTTAAGGATGAACTGATACAGATGGTGGTAGATCTTACCAAAGAAGTAAAAACCGCCAGCTACAAATTCATTACCATTGCGCCCGATCCACCACCTGTGCCGGAAGAAAAAGAGAAACCCAAAAAAGAGCCGAAGCCTAAAAAGGTAATTGTAATAGCCGAGCTACAATGCCCGAAGTGTAAAACGCATCCGCTTAAAAAAGGTAATACGGCCTATGGTTGCGCCAATTTCTCGGCTTGTGGCTTCAAACTGCCTTTTGAAATACTAGGCAAAAAGCTCACTGATAAACATATCGCGGACCTGCTCACCAAAGGCAAAACCGGTAAAATAAAGGGCTTTAGAATTGCCGGCAGCGATGAAGAACGGGAAGGCAAACTGGAGCTGGGGGCGGATTTTAATGTAACCCTTTCTTAGCAAGGGTGATCGCCTTCGGCGATTTAAAT
>NZ_DATMTE010000013.1:0-43321 GCF_035564935.1 Chitinophaga sp.
GGCCGGCATTATCTTAATCTAAATAACAGGAAAAAGCTCCTTAACTCAGCTCTTCGGGCGGTGCATCTTTTCTAAGAATGTCCTTTTCCCACACTTTCATTTAACAACTGTTCCGCATAGGTCTAAGATGGAAGCAGCACCGCATCGGTGTTTTGAAATATTCTTTATTGGATGGAGTCAAAGGAAGGATTTATTTATAGAAGATAGGTAGCAGAGAATCTTCATCGGTCCGGGATAACTATCCTGTTTCAGACTATCCCTGAAAAAATAACGCGGGCCAGTTCGCTGGCATTCCGGAGATCTGCTGTTTCCACGGAAATCTCTCCTGTACAATATTCACGGAAAATGCTGTTGGTCGCATCATGCTGTTCTCCGGATCCGATCAGTGAGATCTTCCCGGTATACTTTCCCGCTGGCTGGTACTTCCCGGTTAATATAGCTGAATGCTCTAATGCTCCGGTAAATTGTTCGTATTCTTCCTTATCATCCACCCCGGTAGTAACAAGGAAAGCGGTTTGCGCCTTCACGCCTATCGCCTCCAGTTGCAGGCATATTTCAAATGTAAGCGAAGCGCCCAAAGCCCATCCTGCCAGGTATATCATTTTGCCTTTGCCCAATTGAAGGATTATGTTCTTATAAAAAACTGCCAGTGTTTCCATACTTCTTCCAAAAGTACGATACCTGTCTGCAGCAACAGGGGCAAACATCACCAGATCCGCTTCCGCAGGAACCAAAGAGGCCCATTCAGCATAAAATGGCATGCCGGTCAGTGGAGGAATCATAAAAAAGATATGTTTATGGCTGTGATGGTGATGGAACAATTCGTAGTCGCTATGCTGTACCGCTTTATTTTCCGCCGCGGCCCGCTCTATAAATGCCGCCAGCTTTCCGATCGTATTGCTGGCGAATAGTTGTGTTGCTTTCAGTTTAATATTGAACTCCTCTCCCAGTTTGAACGCAGCCCGCATCAGTACTATAGAATTAGCTCCCATGGCATACAGATCTTCGTCTATCGACACCGGAATATCCGGCATCAGGCTGGTAAATATTGTATATACGCGCTCCTCTGTAACAGAAGCAGGCAACCTGGACTGCTTACTGTTTTCGCGATGAAGCTGCTCCTGAAGTTCCATATAATCGATCTTTCCCGTAACAGTTCGTGGAAACGCTTTCACTGTCATAATTCTGGCGGGCACCTCATAGGCAGGCAACCGTTCGGAAAGGAATTGTTTAAGTATATTTTCAGAAAAAAGGGAGGGCTCATTTACCTGGCAAAACGCCGCAAGCCTCGACGCCTCCCCTCTGCTATCCAATAATACCGTTGCTTTTATAATGCCTTCAAACTGCTCAAGGGTATACTCTATTTCACCGGGTTCTATTCTGTATCCTCTCAGCTTAATCATCCTGTTTTTCCTCCCTACATAGTGCAACACGTGATTTTCATCCATAAAACCCAGATCGCCGGTCCTATATGCACGCGGGAAGCTATCTCCATGCCTAAAAGCATTTTCGTTGTTGCCCGCATTCAGATACCCTGCAGACACACTGCTGCCCTCTACCAGTATCTCTCCCACTACATTCAGCGGCTTTATGTTCAGGTGGCTGTCTACAATACTGATGGTGGTATTATAGGTTGGCTTACCAATCGGATAGTATTCAAACGGGCCGTCATAGTTGAGGTTATAAACTGTGGAAGAAGCCTCTGTTGCACCGTATCTGCAGAGTATTGTCACGCCAGGTACGGCATTGTGTATAAGTCTGAAGTCGGCCGACTTAATGGCCTCTCCCCGGAGTTCAAGCAACCTGACCTGTTTCAGCTGCTCCATCTTATTACCATCTATCAACACCTTCACAAAGCTGGGTGTCAATGAAATCCTGGTAACGTTCTTTTCTGCCAGCATACCACAAAATCCATCCACGTGATGATAAAGCGACTCCGGTATTACCAGTAACCTGGCACCCTGACTAAGCGCCTCAAAAATGTTACGGACAGATGGACTAAAGGACAACCTGATATTCATACAGAATGTTTCATCCCGGGTAGCCGGGAAGTGATGTCGCAACCACACCAAACCATTCAGTACATTCTGGTGGCAGGTTCTTACAATCTTAGGTTCGCCGGTAGAGCCTGAAGTATAATATAATATGCAGTTGTCTGCCGGAGAACAGGTAACTGGTACACTTTTCAGAGCAGCGGCCGGGAGTTGCTCCGGCAAACCAATCAATATACAATCCGGTAATGAAGAAAGCAGTAGTTCACTCATTCCTTCCATTTCCTGCTCACCCAATATACAGGCGGATAACTCCGAAGCTTTTGCCAGCCACTGTAACTTATTGGCCGGGAATCCATGCTCAAGACTGACAATACTGCACCCTGCCTTCAACACTCCCAGTACACCTGCTATCAGGTTCACAGAATAGTGCATGTAAATACCCACCGGTCCGGAGATACCCCTGCCGGTCAGCAGGTTGGCGATATAATTACTCCTTTCGTCCAGCGTTGCATAGGTCATGGAACCGCCTTCAGCATCTTCCACGGCAATACATCCGGGATAATTTTTCACCGATGCACTGAACAGCTCCACCAGGGAAAAAGCCGGAATCACAGCTTTCGGGCCACTGGTCCGGGCCAGGGCAATATCCTGCCTGAAAATGCCTGCAGACACCAGCAGCTGATCTCTGATCACGCCCAGGCTATTATATTGCTGCATCACCAGGTTCATCATTTCCTTTACCATCTTTTCGGGAAACAGATCTGCCCTAAAATGAATTTCGAACATTACGTCTGTTTCAGTAGGGGTAACGATTATTTCCATAGAGAAGGGAGAAGCAGCAATCCCCACGAAAGACCGGGCATTTTCAGTACCCACGGTGGTATCCCGGAAACGAAAATATACACTGAAAAGACTGCCCCCGGCCATATCTGGTACGGCGGCAGAAAAATGTTCTGATTGTGACAGCTGCGTGCTAAAATCCTGAAGCGCTTCCATCACCGTTTTGTTCTGATAAAAGTCGTATACCAGCGGTACCACGCCATTTCCCGGACCTGCCATGGTATGCTGGTCATCACGCTGCGGGAGCATGTTCCCCCATACAAACCTGCTTTCGCCATAGTAGGCAGACAATACCCAGCCACCGGTAAAGTTGAGTGCAGTAGCTGCATTAATAGCCTGTTGCTTCAGGAAGGATAAGATGTCCCTGTTATGCTGATAAGATAAATGCAATACACCGGCAGTTCCCCGCTTCATTGTGGCATCGCGTACAATCACATTTTCAGGCAGTGTAGGCTCCAGGCCGTGCAGCAGTTGTTGCCAATATTCCGCGGCCTCCGCCTGGACCGGAAACAGCGTGTTACCGGCTACTTCCCGCGCTTTTAGAAAACCAATGATCTCTTCCTTACGCGCCTTTATCGTTTCAATAAGCGGCTGGTTTTTCATGTTGTTTTTCGACAACACAATGCTCAGATTACCGGAATCATTGATGGCTATGTCAATATGATTACGTTCTATCTCCAGGATCAGATCGTTAATGCTCATATAAATAAGGTTAATATTGGGAATGGCAGGCATTATCCGGTTTTGTACGATACCGGATACGTTAAATATCGATGGATTGGGGATAATAATCGGTAATATCAGGATACTGGCGCTCTACTCTCCGCGCCAGTGCGTCGAACTCTATTTTAAAACCCAGCGGATTTGCAATCCATTCCCTGGAAGCCAATGCTGTGGCAGCATCTACCAACCGGAGGTCTGTGTTCAATTCCCGGGCTTTCACATTCAAACGGAGTGCCCTTTCCAGGCATACCATATACATCACCGCTGTTTCCAGTTCGTCGCCACAGGTAAGCGCACCATGGTTAGCCAATATAGCCACATTTTTCCCCTGCAACGCATCCGCCAGCTTATGCGCACTTCCGAGATTATTTACAGGGCCATCAAAATCCCGGTAAACCACGTGATTATCGTAGAACATACAACTGTTCTGATCAATGGGAAGGATACTGCAATCTGCAAAAGCAGAAAAAAGAGTGCCCCATGGAGAGTGCGTATGTACAATACAACTCACATCTTTATTAGCCTGATGTATGGAAGAGTGAATACAGAATCCGGCAACATTCACCGGGTGATCGCCCTCTACTACCACACCATTTTCGTCTACCATCACCAGGTTGTCTGGTGTCACTTCATCAAACAGTACCCCAAACGGGTTTACCCAGAAAAGATTCTGCGAACCCGGCACCTTCAGGCTGATATGGCCGCTAATGCTTCCTTCATCCAACTCCAGCATTCTCAACAGCCGGCAAGACAAAGCCAGCTTGTATTTGAGCATAACCTTGCTGTTATCAAACCTGGACTCTTTCAGGAAGAAATGTTTCGATGTGGTTTGCCGCGAGTTGGCGACAATATCTTCTTCATGCACACCGCTATTTTCCGGGGTAGGATTATCAAAATGCATATGCGGGATACTTTCGGGATAATTATCAATACCATCTTCTTCAGACATGGCTACCAACAGGCTCCTGCTTCCCGTGTACGGGTCCCTGCCATGGGTATAGGCCAGGTTATCCATCATCAACAGATCCCCATCTTCCCAATCAAACCTGAACATCACCTGATCGTATGCGTTTCTGATAGCTTCCATATCCCCGGTGGAAATAGGAGTGCCATCGGCCAGGTAGGCATTTCTCGGCAAATGATTTTCCCCGTAGGCATCCACCAGATAACGCATTACTTCAGTATTCAGGTTAGAGGAATGAAAAAGATGGGCCTGGTTAAACCATATCTTTGCGCCCGACCGCCGGTCCACAATGGTGGCCTGTGCAATCTGGGATAACCTGAGCTGATTATTATCCAACCATTTGTAAGACATTTTCTTCTCCTTACAATACGCCTCCACCTCTCTTTTATCCGTAGTACCAAAAAAATCCTTCCAGCTGATATCCATTTCATCTGAGAAATTCCTCACGTACATGACACCGCCTTTCGATTCAAAGCGGTCCACAACAGCCGCGGGGATCTGTTTTAAGACCGCTTCGCTGTTACATATGGGTGTTTGCCCACCTGTGCTGGCGGCAGATTCACAGTAAAAAAACAATTTTTTAGGCCAGAACCCCGAATATGAATGCTCATTATGCTGTGGAATATGCTGGTCTTTAGGGTATTCCGTGGAGGTATACACCGCATCTCCCAACCTCGTTCTGGGGGTAGATGGTTCGGCGTAAGTCAATGCGCCGCCATCAGAAGTCAGTTTTACCACCTGGGCCAGCCCCTCTTTGCCCAAACTGTAAAAACCCCGGAATAACAACGCCCGCTGGCGTTCATAGAGGGCCGTAACAAAACCGGCATGCTGCAGGATCCACTCCGGTAGCAGGCACCCTTTTTCAAGTGCAGTAACAACACAAACACGCGTATATGCGTTGCCGATAAACGTCAGTTCCACATTTGCCGGTAAAGCTACATCCGTTAATGTATCCTGCAGCCCGGACCTGATCAGGTTTTCCGTTGTATTTTCCATTTTCTGATTTTTGAAAGGTGAAAAACTTAGTCTCCCGTGTTACTCATGTAAACCTAATTCCATGCTGTTGATAAAGGCCCTGCATTCTTCGGGGCTGTATTCGCTGTCCAGTATGTTGGCGATCAAAGACGAATAGCCGGCCAATTCCATACTCTTTTCAAATATTTTTGAAAAATGGTCTACGCCCCAGGTATTGTTACCATGATATATATACACATACAGGTCGGGCCGGTCGTCGATATAAACCAGGTGATTATTTTCATGCAGGTACTCTATGATATCTGTATCTTCTCCCCTTACTTTATGTTCATATTTTCTGCCTGTAAATACTTCCTTACGACACATGATACTACCTTCCCATCGTCTGCGGTTAGATAGAAACGCTCTTCCGGAGCTGCTGTCATACACCAGCCACCTTGTGAGCAGGCACCCACTGACCTTCGTCTCACAAATAACCTGATGCTGATACTCAAGCCGTTCCATATGATACCAGTCATCATCATCCCACTGGCATATAAATTCACCTGTTGCCGCCCGCACGGCAAGGTTTCTTAATTCGCCCAGTGTTTTTTTGGGTTCGCCCTGTATGCAGATGAGTTTTATATTGTCTTCCGGTTGCATCTCCGCAAGAAAGGCAAGCGTTGACAAATCATTATCTTCAAACAGGATGACCAGCTCTTTATGCTGATAGGTTTGTGCTGCAAAACATCTGACAGCCCGGGCGAGCAGCGCCGGTTTCCGGTGAGTAACACAAATGCAGGATATTAATGGGTTGCTGGAAGACATACAAGAATTTTTAAGCATTTTACAATACAGGTTCAATGATCATTTTTCACTGGTGGCTTCATCCAGCACCAAATCCTGGTTTCTCATTTTAACAATGTTTATCCTGTCTTCTCCACTTTCTTTCTTTCTTCTTCCAAAAACGATTGCCGCGTACCACCAGGCCCAAAAAGAAACGGCCAGCCAAAACAGGGGATATATTGCAATCAGGCAGGCGTCTTTGAAAGATATTTCCTTTCTCTCATCGGGGTTACTGACAAAAAGCAGAAAATAATAGCTCAAAACAGCCAGACAGGTGCCTCCCAATATGTACAGTGCCACTTTGGTGCTCAGCAGAAAAACCAGGAGTATTTCCAGTGGTAATAACAACATGCAAATAATCCCCATTGCGTCTTGCAGGGTGCGGATACCAATCCGCCTGAAATGGAGCAACATCTTAATGTAAAATCCCTTTTCCTTGAAAAAGGTTTCGATATACCCCAGGTACCAGCGCTTCCGCTGTATTACCAAAGCACGGAAAGTCAGAGGAGGCCGGGTAAGCGCCAGGATATCCTTCGAGTACAATGTTTCCAGCCCCAGTTTAAGCGCCAGTACCGTAGCCTCTCTGTCTTCCCCGTTACGCAATCCGCTGTGGGAGGCATATACGTCCAGCAACAGCTTCCGTTTAAAACAGGAGCCCGCCCCGGGCATAACAGGCACGCTGTTCTCCTTCCGGTGGAACTTATAGTACATGCGTGCAAAAGCATATTCAAGCCGTTGCAGCTGGAAACACAGCCCGCTTCCCGAGAAAGGGAGCATCCTGAAATAACAGCCGATATACGCCGGTGTTTTGTCCAGGATATTCAGGGAGTGTGGTAATGCTGATAAGTTCTTCAGATCAGTATCAAAATCCGACAGGATAACATACTCATGTTGTACTGCCGCCGACACGATACATAAAGCCCCTACCTTCATGGCATTCGGCCTTACCGAAGCAAAAAAGAAGGCGTCGGGGAACTCATTCACGAAGGCTAAAATCCTGGAATAACTATCATCTGTGGAGCCGTCATCAATCAGGATAACATCCATCAAATCTTCATACTCTTCTGCAAGCATCCTGAAGTAGTGCAGCCGGTTTAACAGATCAAAGTTTTTCCCTTCGTTATACTGTGGTATCAGCAGAGCAACCTTTTTTGTACCTACCGGCATTCCATTCATCCATTTGAGTTCAATGTTTCTGCTTTTCATTTTCTCTATCATAACGAACAGGTTAAAACTTAAATGCTAACAATCCTTTTTCTAAATGAGAATCCCGCTTTCCTCGCCTGTAGCGAGAACAGCTCTTGATCTGATGAATGATGCAATATGCTGTATAGTGGGGTTTCTGAATATTTCCGTTATTGAAATGCGGATATTAAAACGCAAATGAACTTTATCTCCCATCAGCATCACCGTTAGTGAATTGCCGCCCAACCGAAAAAAACTGCTGTTTATTCCAATCTTACCTTTATCGGTTTGTAATACTTCGGCCCATATTTCAGCCAACAGGTCTTCTACCTCATTCCGGGGAACTATTAAGGATTCCTCCTCCACCCATTTTTCATAATGTTGTCTGTTAACCTGGTCTGCCAGTTCCACTGCGCCATTTGCCAGTTTTTTGCCGGTACAACCAGTCCTGTACATTCCTTTGCTGCCAATGCATATTTCCCCGGTGATACCCATGGGCAGTTGCTGACCGTTGGCGTCCGTTATGAAAACGGATGGATATTCAGGTACCGGATCACCGGGCTGCCAGGTAACTGCCAATCCTGTGTGGGGTTCTTCTTTTATCCAATCCCACAGCGGCCTGCAAACCAGGTCCGTTCCTATGGATACAGCCGGATCATCTAAAATATTAGCGCCTATGATCCATTTCACCCCGTTGTTCTTCAATACAGCAGTTAACTGTGTTGCCGCTGTATCCGGATCCAGTGGCAGGTATGCGGCGCCTGCCTTCAGGATACCCATTACAGCGATGATCATGTTTGCCGATTGATCAGCCATTACCCCCACCACGGCTTCCTTTTCCAGGCCGTTTCTGTGCAATACTGTTGCCAGGCGGTTTGCCTGGCGGTTAACTTCACCACAGGAAAATGTGTTTCCTTTACTGATTAATGCAACACTGTCAGGCGTCCGCGCTTCCTGCCGTTCAACCAGATCTGCGAAATCTATTTCCCTGCCAACATCTGTAATGAAGTAACCAATAACACGTTCCCATGCGCTGCAGATGGTTTGTTGCACCGAAGCAATAAAATCACTGTAGTATAACAATTCCAACTCGTAGGTACCTGCTACTTTGCTAACATTAAAAGTCAGCTTATAATTAGTTACCGACCAGTCTTCCAGCGCCGCATCTTCCCGGTGATACCTGTCAAGCCCCGTTGCTGAATCATAAACATGGAAGTCCATGTAATTAAATATGATATCGAATAAGGGCGTTTCATCCGGTAGCGAATTACCCGGCAAACCGGATATTTCTGCCAGTGTACTATGTTTATACAGTTGTACTCCTTTCATTTTCGCAGTAACCTGTCGGACGAGATCCCTGTAGGTATCCCCTGGCGCCATGATATAACGGACCGGCAGCGTATTCAGAAAACATCCCAGTACTTTATCACCGTCTTCCGTTTCAGGGCGATTATTTAATACCATCCCGATGGTCACCTCCCGCTCATGCGTCAGTATTTTCATCGTTTGTAAACAGGCGGCCATCAGCAGGGTCCGTACATCACTATCAAGTTGTACCGCACAGGCATCCAGCCCTTGCCCCCATACCAATGGCAACCTGAATTTCATAGAAGTAACGCTTGTAGCCGGGCCGGTATCTGCAGGCAACAGCAACGGTTTCAGTCCACGCAGTTCCTTTTCCCAGAAAAGCCTGTTGTTCGCATTACCCTTGCCAGCGTATTCCTGTACCACATAATCCCTGTAAGTTATTTTTAGCAGAGATGGCTTATAGGTATTATCTTCATACAAACGGAGATAGATATTATGCAATTCAGTTTTAAAGGAAGCATCGCTCCAGCCGTCAATAATTGCATGATATACCACCCATACCATGATGATCTCATCTTTTCTGAGGGAGAAAATATTTAATCGCCATAAAGGTGCGCTGGTAATATCAAAAGGATTCCTTCTGTCTTCAGCCAGGAAGTTCTGTATACGTGTACCCGCGTCCTGTTCCTGTTCTCCGGAAAGATCAACATACAGCAGCGCCGGTGTTATTTCCTTATAAACAATCTGTACCGGCATGGCATATGTATGGAGATCAAAACCTGTTCTCAGGATGGGGTGTTTTTCAATCATCAGTAGCAGGGCCTGCCTGAACCGGGGGAAATTAAAGTCAGGATACTGTAGCCGGTGTATCATCTGGTCGTGGTACAATGCAAGGTTGTCTGCACTTCTCGAATGATAGATCATTCCGAGTTGTATATCACTGAGCGGAAAAGCATCGTCAACCTTATCCGGCGATGGTATCTGTTGCAGTACCGTATCGGCTATTCTTGTAAAATCCGCTTTCACACGGTCAATAACATCATTGCCGGCATCTTCCTTCTTTCTGTGCATACAAGCCAGTAACTGCCTCACCGTAGGATGCGTGAGCAGATCGCTGACCGTTAGTTTTACACCGGCTGTTTTGTTGAGTGTAGCTATCATTCTGATAGCTTTGATAGAATCGCCGCCAGACAGATAAAAATCTGATGTTACCTGAATATCCGGCTTTTTCAGGATATCCCGCCAGATGTCCAGCAGACGGGTTTCTTCTTCACTAACGGGTGTTCTTCCCGGTTCTTCCGGAGAAGCCCTGTAGGCAGGAAGCGAAGCTTTGTCCAGCTTACCGCCCGCCGTAAGCGGAATGGCGTCAATGCGGATAAAGAACGATGGCAACATATATACCGGTAACCGCTTCAGGCAATAGTCCCTCAAGGCTGTTTCCTCAATAGCTTCCGCTGAAATATAATAACATGCCAGGGTGCCGGCCCCATCTTTCTCCTGCTGAAAAACAACCTGCGCTTCCATTATTCCTTCAAAACCCAATAACTGCCGTTTAATTTCATCGGGTTCAACCCGGTAGCCATTTATTTTTACCTGTTCGTCTATCCTCCCCAGGTAATGAATATTCATTTGAGGCGACATGACCGCCAGATCACCTGTTTTGTACAACAATCCTCCATTCCGGAAGGGATCTGTCAGAAAGCGGGCAGCGGTAAGCGCTGTCTGATGATAATATCCCGGTGCTACACTGCTGCCGCCGATATATAACTCGCCGGGAAACCCTACTGGTTGAGGCCTCATTTGTTCATCCAGTATATAAATACCCGTATTACTGACAGGCTTTCCGATGGGAACAGACAAACCGTAGTCACTGCTGAGGTCTACGCGGTGAATCATACATCCCACCGTAGCTTCAGTAGGACCATATTCATTGTATATGTCTACCTTTCCTCCAAACAGCTCAGCTATTTTTTGAGCGATCTCGCAGGTAAGGTTTTCTCCACCAACGATCAGTGTCTTTAATCGCAACGGACCTATGGCAGCCAGCTGATCCCTGCTTATCAGTTGTATCAGCAGCCGCAGATGAGAAGGCGTTACTTTCAATATGTCCGTTTTGTTGTCCATCACAATGGCGCCAACGGCAAAGTCATTCTCCCCCTCCTGGTAAAGCACCATTTTTCCCCCTGCTGTCAGCGGTAAGAAAAGTGAGGTGATGGACATATCAAATGCGATGTTTGAATGCAGCGCGATACTTGTTGCATTGGCTGTTATATAAGCCTGCTCTGCCCAGTGCAGGTAATTCATCAGGTTACCATGAGTTATCTGCACCCCTTTGGGTTTTCCCGTGGTTCCGGATGTATAAATGATATATACAACATCCGACAACAATGGCGGCGACGCCGGCATTGCCTTCAGCGGAACTTCCGGCAGGTGACTGTTTACTGGTATTCCTTTCCCGTTGCAAAACGGGGTAATCCCTGGTTTCCGTTCAAGGTAATAGGAATCCGCTATCAGCATGCCTGCTTCGGTGTCGGAGAGAATGTACTGTATTCTTTCTTCGGGATCTTCCACGTTCAGGGGAACATAGATATGCCCCGATTTTATTATGCCTGTTATCCAAACCAAGAGGTCTGTATTGCGGCGATGCAGTACGCAGATCTTTGCTTTGCCGGAAATGCGGCTTCGCAGATCATGCATAACGGCGTCTGACCTTTTATCCAGTTCTGCGAAAGTGAGCTGCAACGCCCCCTGTTCCAGTGCAATCTGCCCGGGTTTTCGTTGCACATTGTCCCGGAAGGCATCACAAAATGAGCCCCGGGCCGGCAAGCCGGTATCCGTTGCATTAAATGTATTCACAACTGCGTTCTCTTCTTCCGCCAACATATAGCTGTGATGTTGCAGCATCATATCGGGGGCGCCGATAACCTGGTTAAAGAAAACATCTATCCGCCTCACTACATTCTCTACAGCCAGTTCACTATATAAGCTGCTGTTGTAATGCACTTCCACGGTAATATCCTGTTCGGCGCGGGAAAAGAAAATATTGAAATTCACTTTGGTATCTTCCGCCGGCTTTCGTTTCTGTACATTTTCCAATGTCAGTGAAATATCAAATAACTTCAGTTCTTCTTCTTCAAAAATCCTGTGTCCCAGTTCCTCTCTTAATACAGATAACGGATAAGTGGCATGTTCGTTAATTTCCCTGACCACGTCCCGGATTTTATTCAGCAAATCCCGGCCGGTGATGTTGTCCTGATGATCATACATCAATACCAGCATCTGGTTGAATACGTCATCTTCTTTCAGATTACCGAGAACAGGAGTGCCGACTGACACCGTCTGTTGCCTTGTAATCCTGCTGATCGTATAACATACAGCAGCGCAAACAGCCACATAAAGCCTGATATCCTCACCACGGGTAAATTCCCACAACAGGCTGCCCGATGCATGGGACAGGGAGGTACGGAAGGTTTTGAAGCAGGAAGTATTCTCATGCCGGATATTATCAAAAGGAAAACAAGACAGCTCAACACCATGGGAAAGCGTTGCCCGCCAGAAAGCATCTTCTTTCTTCCTTTGGTGAGCCAGAACAACCAGGTCACTCTTCAGGTTAAAATCTGTCGGCATAAACGTTGATTTTAGGAGTAAACAATAGAACAGGATGGGATCACATAACTAATCCTGCTTTTCAGCCGCCGGCTGATTATAAATATAGATGTGGTATTATTCCACATGTATGGGTGCTGACCAGTCAAAATTCCTGAAAACCGTTCCCTGACCAAACATCCCATTATTTACGGCTGTTACTTTTTCATCGATATTGGTAATCATAATGAGCCGGTTATTATAGTCCATTTCGAAATACAATATCAGGTGAAACAACGCTTCATTTGTTACCGGGAACAACACTGTACAGCCTGCGCCGTCGATATCTCCACTGAGGCTTTCCCCGTTCTTTTTCAGCCTGCTGTTCGTTGATAAGCCTTCCGTATCCATCAGCACCACATCGTCATCCGTTTCTTTCCACATGCCTTCCTGCCAGAAAGTGCCAGCCAGCTCATGACTGTACTGATGCCGCCGCTCATCAAAAGCAAGCGCAAACACCTCGTCATTTGCAGCCTTTATCAGGTTATTTACAATCACTCCTTTTCTATAGGTGCAGTCCCGGAAAAGGATCAATACCAATACCTCTTCTTCTGTTTCAGGTGATGTGCTGTCTGTGTATATGGCCGTTACTTTACCAGACAACTGCCTTACATCATATTTCTCCTTATGATCCATCGCCTGCAGGAAGGCTTTGCAGGTTAAAGACCGCTTTTCAAGTCCGGCGTTTTGCAAGCGGTTGTTAAAATCAGCATCTTCCCATCCATACACTTTCATCCTTTCATCAAATCCGCCGATTTGAAGGAAATCAGACTTGCGTACACAAATAACCCCCGCAGTTCCACTGTCAAACCCGAACCTTGGAGAAGGGAACAGATACAGGTTTTTATGCTCCCGGAATACATGGTTAATATGCCAGGCCAGACCGGCGCCGATAAAAGTATCAGCGTTAATGTTGCACACAATGTCACCGGAAGCCAGTTTAAACGCAAGATTTTTAGAATGGCTGTGGCTGAATACTTCCGGCTGAAAGGTTTTATAATAAACTACTTTTCCATTTTTCAGGCATGGCAATAGTTTTCTTTTCGCCCATTTGTCCATTCCATCGCGGGAGTTGTAATCCAGCAACAGCACATCAATATTTTTCCATGAGTGAATCTTCCGGAGATTCTTCCAAAAAGTTTTTTTAAGATGGAACAGCCGCTCTTTGCAGATAATACACAGGGTAATACGGAGTTGTTCCCGGTGATGGCAGGTATATGTCCCCCATCTTCTGTTAAAAAGATGCTTTTCAATAAACCGGTAGCTTTTTTTCATATAATTATGTTAGCCGGTCAGTCATACAGTTTCCCGCAGTTCACCCGTTATCCGGCTTACCGGCCATGTGGGGTATTCACACATTAACCGTAATACTGCCAGGTGTTTTTCGGCGAAGCGTTCCACTGTGCTGGCCGTGTATAGATTAAGGTTATACTTCCAGCAGCACTCAATGCCGTCGGCAAATTCTGCAGCGAAATAGGAAAGCGCGTAGTATTCCAGTCCATCAAGCGGTTGGTGTACTTTTTCCCGTACTGGTCCGATGTTGCGGTCGCCAATAATTTTGTTACTCTTGAAATTCAGATAAATATCAGAGAATACCCTCACCTTGCCGCCGTCCTGGCCTACCAGGTGATGGTCGTAAATCACATGTCTCACGGATTCCAGAAATTCAACCTGTGCATTCATCACAGATTCGCTGACTGATTGTCTCTGGTCAACAGGATTGCCCAGGTATATTCCACCTCCCAGGTAACCGATAATGTTTTCGAATCCGGGGGAATACCGCCCGGAAACAGGCATGGCGATCAGCATACGTTCCCTGTCAATTTCGGAAAGCAACAGCAATCGCAAACTGACAATGATCACTGCACCGAGTCCGACTTTATTGACCATTGCCAACGCAGACATCCTTTCATATAATTCCGGTTCAATATCGCAGATGTAACAGGCTGCTTCTTCCCTGTTCAGGAAAGCTGTCACTTCTTTGTCGGTCAGAAGCGGCGATGGCGTTACCGGGTGATCATCTTCCGGTACACTGTTCATTAAATCGAAGAGTTTGGGCACCTGGCTGCGGTCCATAAACCAGGATAGTTTATTATGCCAATAGGCAGTAAGCTCCCCTTTCCGGGTAGCCATCCATTCCTTTTGCCACTCCACGTAATGCCGGAGCTGGGCGGGCGCCGGGCTATCATCTACAGGTTCTTTGTTTAATATTGACCAATACAAATTATTCACGTCCCTCAGCATTACTGATAGTGACCAGCCATCTGATATCAGGTGGTGGATCAGTAAAGTAAGGCAATAGGTATCTTTACCGGTTTTGAGCACATAACAGCACCATAAAGGCGGCGTATGCGCAGGTTTTAACCTGACGCGCCACTCATTTTCCTTTTGTTTCATGGAGGCCTCCATATCCGGCGCATCGCTGATATCATAGTAATAAAAAGGGACCTGCTGCGCATCATAGGGGAGCACATATTGTTTCAGGCCATCGTCTGTCAGCGTGAAAGCTGTCCGCAGGCTATCATGTTTTCCTGCCATTACTGCAATAGCCTGCCGTACAACAGGTATCTCGAGGTTTTCTGTATCAACGTTGATCATCAGGATCTGATGCTGTACCAGGTCATCCAGGCCGGCATGATAGTGATAGCATTGTACCTGTTCTAATGTTGCATCATAGATTGTTTGCATAGCCATATGTACTTTCTTTAAATGGGGAATAACTATTCGGCACGGAGGAAATTAACCGGCTTTTCGCGCACTACCTTTGCAATAGAGGCATAGGTAATAAATGCCGTAATACCAGCACGATCATGAGAGGAACCAATATAAACCAAAGCCCGATGCCAATGGCATAGGCATAACTTCCCAGCCAGCTTTCAATGGTAAAATAAGTGACGGGAAAACTCACAAGGCATGCTATAAGGATTAATTTGATCAGTTTCCGGTAATTGGAAAGCAGGATATCGCCAACATCAGCCCCCAGTATTCTTCGTATAGCAAAACTCCGTGCTTTTTTCTTCATGTAGTAGGAATATACGGCCCATACCCCGATACCGCTCAGTAACATTGCCAGCACTGTTAATACCACCACCCACTTACCAAACTTCCGGTCTTCGCTGTACTGGGCATTATATGCGTCGCCAAGAAACTTGTATTCAAAGCCGTATCCCGGGTAAATTTTATTAAATGCTTTTCTTACTGATGCTATCGTTTTATTTAACTCCCCTGGTTTTATCCGGATCGAGAAATAGTCGCTCGACCATTTATAGTACCGGAAACAGGCCGGTAATATGTTTTCTTTCAGGGAAACCTGGTTATAGTCGCCAATAACACCTACAATCTTGTATTCGCGCTCATTGTCAAACCGCACAAATTTCCCTACTGCTTCCTGAATGCTTTTATATCCAAAGGATTTTACAAACGACTCGTTCACCAGGAGGGAACCCAGTATGTCCGCATTTATTCCTGCAGAAAGATTCCGCCCGGCCAGCAACCGCACTTTATAAGTGTTTAGAAAATCAGGATCTATATGTCCCACTCTTGTGAGCTTGTGAATATCTGTGTTCTGTGGCGTTATAATATTCGTAGTGGTATATGGCCGCCCGGGATAGGACGAAAACGTGACGTTGATCACTCCGTTGTCCTGCATGAGTTCATTCTTAAAGGCATCCCCGCTTCTGTTCTCCAGGGGGCGAGCCTCTTCGGGGTTAGCTACCATAATCACATTGTCCAGGTTAATTCCCAGGTCTTTTGTTGCAACAAACCGGAACTGTTTATAGATAGACATACTGGCTGCTGTTAGTCCTATACAGAAAATGAACTGTACAACAATCAGCGCATTCCTCAAAAATATGCCGACTGCATCTGCGGTAAGCTTCTTTTTAAATACATCCAGCGGCCGGAAAGAAGACAGCACGAAGGCGGGGAGCAGGCTCGAAGCCACCGCCACCACTATCATTATCAGGAGAATGAGGAGGAAATGCCATCCATCAAACATATCTCCCGTGTGGTAGCTCAGTTCAAAAAAAGTATCTACAAAGGGAAGGAAAATAATACCGATCGCAAATATCAGCCCTATGAGGTTCAGTATAAGCGATTCCATCATAAACTGCACAAACACCTGGTGCCGCTGCGCTCCCATGATCTTTCTCATCGCAATATCCTTCCCCCTGTCCAGCGATTTAATGAAAGAAATATTGATAAAGTTGATGGTGGAGATCACCACGATAATTACTGCCACAACCAGCAGGAAATTGATCAGGCTGACATTGGCTGTTTTACAGCTCAGGCATTCCACATCGGCCGACTTCAGATGAAAATCCTTCATTTGCTGCAACGTGTACATTACTTTTACCTGGGGAAGGAAATTGTAATTGGCCGCATGTAGCCGGGTGAGCTTATTTTCAAGGGACTTTTTGTTTACATTATCCTGTAATACCAGGTAAAGATGCAGGATGGTATTATCCTTCCAGTTAAAATTCTCTTTTAATCCGGGAAAAGAAGATAAAGAGATCAGTATGTCATAATTGAGCGTGGAATTAGAAGGAGGGTCCGCGAACACTCCTTTTACAATGAGGTTCTGCCCATCGTAATTGATGATTTTTGTCAGCGGGTCTTCTTCTTTAAACAGTCTTTTGGCGAAGCGGTCAGAAATAAATACCGTATTGGTCATCCCCAGGTCTTTCACACTACCCCTGAGCAGCGGGAACGTGAAAACATCAAAAAAAGAAGAATCCACATACAACGAAAACGTATTGGTTCTGACGATAGTGTTATTATAAGCTACGTTGAGTCCCGGCCAATTTTCAATGGCCCTGGCCCATTTTTCAACTCCCGGCAGCTCTCCAGCGGCCGGCCCCATTTGCAGTGGCGTTCCCGGTTCTTTTTTCTCCAGACGGCCATATTCGTAGCGGGACATCACCACCCGGTAAATGCTGTTTCTATTTTCATGGAAATTGTCATAGCCATATTCAAAGAAAACGATCTGGAGGATCTTTATCAATATTGCCATGCTGATGGAAAACCCAGCAATGATGATAACGCTGGATAGCATATTATTCCTCGCATTCCTTAAAAATGCACGAAAGTAACTTTTAAACATGATGCTGTTGATGAAATGAGGTCAGTGAAGTGGGTTAATGAAGGGCATTCATAAATTGGCGTTGTTATAGTGACTGTTTTCAAACAGACTGGCTAACCGGATTCCCCATCGCCACCAGGATCCTCCTTTCGCCTTCAAAAGGCATTCTGCCGTGTGCGAACAACATGTTGTCCAGCAGTAACACATCTCCTTTCTGCCATGGAAAAACAATACGGGATTTTTCATATGCCAGTCTGATTTCCTCTATCACTTCCTTTTCTATTTCTTCCCCGTCGCCGTAGTAGCTCACAAATGGCAGATCTTCAGGGGGGATCACTTCCAGGATAAATTCTTCCAGTAAATGTTTGCTATAAAAGAAAGCGTGATTAAACCATACCTGCTCCCCGCTGTCAGGATGGATTCTGAATGCAGGACGGCTCCATTTCAGCCGCAGATGGTCTTCAGAAACCCATTCAACCTGATAATTGTTGTCCGTGAGTATTTTTTCCAGCTCTTCCCTGTTGTCGATCTGATAAATTTCCTTCCAGGACATACCCACCCCGGGCATAATGTTCCTCATATACAACACCCCTTTCCGGTTGAATTTCCGGATCACTTCTTCTTTGAGGAAAGACTTCATTTTTCTCACATCGGCAATGGGTGTTTCGCCGCCCGATGCTGCCGGAACATCCGCAAAAAAACAGATCCGTTGAGGCCATGGGCTGCCGTAGGAAGACTCTGTGTGCATATTGATGACCTGGTCATTTGGATGATCAGTTGAAGTGTACACATTTCCCAACACCGCGTGCCGGGGTGAAGTCCGCTGTTTGTATTCAATTTGTTCTTTAAAAATAGCAGGAAGGATTTCATTAAAACCTGAACTGCCTGCTATTTCAAATCCCCTGAACAACATGGCGCCATAGCTTTGCAAATACTGGTCTACCACTTCTCCCGATTGAGCCAGCCATTCACTTAGTCGCTGATGGGGCAGCATACTTGTCAAAACCACCGGGAAAACACCTGTTTCTTCCGGCGGATTTATTTCAACTCCATTGTGCAATAGCGGTTCCTGGTGGATATTACTGTGATTCATAACATTAATTTTTTAAGTGAACGAATGTAATTACATGGTTTGTATTGGCTGGCGGTAAGAAGTTGTCACCACGCTGTCTTCCAGCACTGTGGCTATTTCATGAAATGGTTGTGTGATAAAGATGCCGGCAGGCAACGACACGCCGTAAACCCTTTCTATACGCGACAGCAACGCAATGAGGGTTATAGAATTACCACCAAGGTTAAAAAAGTAGTCATGCCGCTGTATATTATCTATATTAACGAGTTCTTTCCACAGCCCGGAAAATGTAAGCTCAAAAGCACTCATAACTGCCGGGGCTTCTGTATCTGCCGGCGTTTCCAATACATACGCCGATAGCAGTTTCCTATCTGTTTTTCCATTAGTATTCACCGGAAGCGTCTCCAGTTTAACATACCGGTCCGGGATCATATACACGGGGATCCTTTCCTGCAGGAACCTCCGAAATTCCGCAGCCGGTATGATGTTCCCGGCTTTATAAAAACAAATGAGCATGCCATTTCCGCTATTCTCCTGGTACACCACTACCACCTCTGCAATCCTGTTGAACTGCAGCAGGTTGTTTTCTATCTCCGCCAGTTCTATTCTGAAACCCCTCACTTTTACCTGCTTATCTTTTCTTCCTGTAAATTCAATTTCACCATCCGGCAACCTCCGGCCAATATCTCCCGATCTGTAATATCGTTTCTCCCCCGGCAGATCCTTCACAAAAGCCCGGTTGGATTGAGGTATATCGTCCCAATAGCCCAATGCCAGGTAGTCACTCTGATAAACGATCTCACCTTCTGCAAATACGGTCGCCGCTGCCCCGGTTTCATCGAGGATAAGTACATCTGTTTCCTCCACAGGACCGCCCACCGGCACAATATCCTTATCTACCAGGCTATGTTTATATAGTATTTTCTGCAGAGTTACTGTAGATTCTGTAGGGCCCAGGCCATTAATAAAAATACATTCATCACTAAAATGTGCTTTATAGGCCATTACATCCTGGCTATACACCGGCTCTCCTCCCATGACCACATATCTTACCGAAGGCAACAGCATCCCTTCAGGTAAACTTTTATACAGTTGCCGGTAAAGATTCGGGACTGAATGATAAATTGAAATGCGGTTTAACACGATCCATTCCTTCAGGTGATGCATACTCGCATGCTTCATAACGTCGTAGGGATAAAGTGCAGCACCATTCAGCAAGGCGCCTAAAATATCCATAAGCGCCGCATCAAAACAGTAAGTGGAAAACAGCGACAATCTGTCTTCCGGCCTAATGCCCAGCCGGTTCGTGTACACGCGGCAAAAATGCAATGCGTTTCTGTGCGACTGCACCACCCCTTTGGGCGCTCCCGTGGACCCTGAGGTATATAATATATAGGCCGGCTGGTGACAAGACACCTCAAAGCCGGGATTCCCGGTACTTACGGCCGTCAGATCATCTATGCGTACAACCATTCCACCATTCCTTTGCACCAGTTCCTGAGCCAATATTTCGTGTTCAGCCGTCGTGATCAGGTAACGCGCATTACAGCTCTTCAATATAAAATCAAGCCGCTTCAGAGGAAAGGTTACATCCAGCGGCACATAGGAAAATGATGTTTTCAATACTCCCAGCATGCCCACCACAGCGCTAATCCTGTCCGACAGCAAGAGGGCAATGTTTCCTGAAGCCTCTTGCCCCGCTGTTTGCCAGATAACATTAGCCACCTGGTTTACCCTCCTGTTGAGTTCATCATACGTTAGCCGTTGTTCTCCATATACGATGGCCGTATTAGCAGCATGCGCCAGTACCTGCTGCTCAAATCTTTTTCCGACAGACTGGAATATATCCTGCTTCTGGAATATTTCGCCCGCCGGCCAGGAAGGCTTTTCCGTTGATGGGGTGTACTGCCGGAACAATTGATAATCGCCAATACACTTTGTTGCATCTTCCGCGATGCTCTCCAGCAACCGGTTTAACTCCTGCAGCAAATAGCTGATGGTAGATGCTTTGAACATACGGCGTTTATACACGCACGTTATATCCAGGCCATCATCCTGTTCTGAAATGTAAAAAGACAAAGCATATTTAGCATAGGACTGACCGGTATCCATCTGGGAAAAGGTCAGTTCAGGGATATCGTTACCCGTAGCAGTTTCAAAGTTGAGATAGTTAAGGAAAATATCAAAAAGAGGATCTCTTCCCTCTTCCCTGGGTAACTTCAGCTCATCGAGTAGTTGTTCGAACTGATAGTCCGCGTTTTCCATTGCTGAAGACAACCGGTTTTGCACTTCCCGCACAAAACCTGTAAATGATTTTCCGGCCTCCGGAAAGTTACGCAAAGGCAACAGGTTCAGGTAAATACCGATTTGATCTGCAAGATCTGCATGATTCCGGCACTCAAACGGAATACCTACCACAACGTCCTGCTGGCTGCAACATTTCCCTATCAGTACATTAAATGCAGCCAGGATAATACTGAACATCGTTACTTCTTCCTTTACTGCAAGTTCCCGGAGAATTGTGGCATAGGTACCGGAAAGTGTTATACCCGCTCTCTCACCGTCATTTGACCTGTTTCTGCCGGGCGGAAAATCAAAAGGCAAATTCAGCAACTGCGGCAATTCCTTAAAGGCTTCAAGCCAATAAGCCCGCTCCTGTTGCAGCCGGGAATGGTTCACCACCTGTTGCTGCCAATTGGAGAAATCTTTATACTGAATAGCCAGAGGCGTCAGTTCTATTCCGTGATACAGATCAATGAAGTCTCTGACAAAGATCATTCCCGAAGTACCATCCGCAATAATGTGATGCATATCATGCAGCATAATATGGCTGTTATCCGCCAGTACAACGATACATAGGCGCCATGCAGGCGCTTCGTCCAGCCGGAATGGACGTACAAAACGTGTCATCAGCATTTCGGGATCAGGGCACTGACCGGCATAGTCGAGGTATTCTATATTGAAATCAGCTTCCTTTGCCACCATCTGATACATATTCCCGTTCCCGATATGAAAGGTGCTTCTCAGGATTTCATGTCGTTGCTGCAGGGCATACAATGCCTGCTCCAACCTTTCCCTGTCAAGGTTTCCCGTTACCCTCATCATGGATGGCATGTTGTAACTTAAACTATCAGGATCCAGGCGGCTCAGTGCCAGTAATCTCGCCTGCGCATTTGACAATGTATAGTATTCCCGTTTTTCAACCGGCTTAATTGCCCGGAAATAACTGGCCGTTGTTGCTTTGATCAACTGTGCCTGCTCTTTTAGTGTAGGCGCATGCAGTACCTGCCGTACCTCCAGTTTCACATTAAATGCCTTCATTATTCTTGAAACCAGCATGATAGAGCGTATCGACTGTCCGCCCAGTTCATAAAAATTATCCCGCAGTGAAATGGTGTCTGCAGCCTTCTGCAGAATACCGGCCCAGATTTCACGCAACTGCTGCGTTACTCCATCCATTATTTCCGGGATACCTGCTGTTTCGGGATGCTGTTGCTGTACAGTCACCGGATCCGGTAGTTTTTTCCTGTCTACTTTCCCGTTGATGTTCAACGGTATCTGGTCCATACGGACAAAGTATGACGGCACCATATATTCAGGCAAACACCGGGCGGCAAACCGGATGAATGTTTGATGATCAATCGGAATATCCGACCTGTAGTAGGCGACGATAGCAATGCTTCCGTCTTCCATCTTCCGCGTATCTATATGTAATCCGATAATGCCGTCCATTGCAGCCAACTGGCCGGCCACCTGCTTCAATTCAACCCTGTAGCCCCTGATCTTTACCTGGTCATCCATTCTCCCGAGATATGCCAGTTCTCCGTTTTCAAGGAATTTCCCTTTGTCGCCGGTCCTGTAAACCCTTAGCCCGTTCAGCCCGGGAACCACCACGAACTTCCGTAGGCTTTGTTCCTGATCGGTATATCCCTGTGCCAGCTGCACACCGGCAATACAAAGCTCTCCTTCAACACCAACCGGCAGCAGGTTGCCATAACGGTCCAATACCAATACCGACACGTTGTCTATCGGTACGCCAATACCGATGTCTGTCATATCCCCGCTGATCTCCTTGATACAACAACCTACGGTTGCCTCCGTAGGGCCGTATTCGTTATAAACCGCCATATCCGGCCTGAGATGTCTTAATATGGCAATATGTCCGGCCAGTAGCTCTTCCCCGCCCAGTATCACAGCTGATACCCCGGTACTTTGAATATTCAGATGGGAGAGTATATTCACATGGGAAGGCGTCAGTTTAATAAAGTTAATGCCTGACGATACATTAAAAACATCGCTGAGTATGTCTGAAATATCCCTGTCGTGCCCATAAACAACCAGCTTATCACCCCGGAGCAGTGTGGAGAATATACAGGTCAGGGTAAAATCAAACGAAACAGGCGTAAAAAGTCCCATTACCATCCCATCCCCGTCCTTGCAGTAAAAGTTATTGGCCCAGTTCAGGTAATTCATAAATGCATCCTGACCAATCATCACTCCCTTCGGCCTTCCGGTAGAACCGGAGGTATAAATAATATACGCCAAATCACTACCTGAAACGGGTGCCGGTAAAACCGCCTGGTTGTCAGGCGTCATGTCTTCCGCTGTTTCCACATAAACCGGGCATGCTACTTTATCATGGTATTTCCCGTAAAAATCATTGTCTGCTATTACCAGGCTCACACCGGCATCTTTCAATATGAAACGGATCAACTCTTCCGGTAAATCAGGATCCAGCGGTACAAAAACAAGGTTCAGCCGCAGCAGGGCCAGCAGGCCGACGATCAGGCCCGGAGATCTTTTCATTGCAACAGCCACCCTGTTTTGGGGATGCAGAGAAAAGCGGCCTGCCAGCAGGCCCGACAGCGCATCAACACGGTTCACCAGCTGTCCGTAGTTAATGATATCCTCCCCAAAAACCAATGCTGTGTACTGACTGCGGGCTTCGGCCATTTTTACAAATTTCTGATAGAACATCTCTTTCTCCGGTTGCCGGCCCGCGCCCGAAAATCTTTTAATAACAGCTTCCTGTTCTGTTTCTCCTACCAGCTTTAAATCATGGGAATTTGTCATGATCTGGCGAACGAGCGTCATAAAGCCATCTATGAATCTTGCTATCGTCTTCTCTCTAAAACACGCAGTATTATATTCGAAATCAAAATGAATATGATCTTCCTCTTGTTCAATATACAGTCCGAGTTTAAACTTTGCCGCGCCTCCCCTGAGCGGCAGTAACTCCCAGCCTGTCGCCTCTTCGGGGGCATTTTGCCGGCCGGCTGTATAAAAAGAACAGGCCACATCAAAAAGCAGGTTACCCGTTGCCGGCAGTTCCACATGCAGCTTCTCCGCCAGCTCGTCATAAGGATATGCCCCGTGCTCCATGGTATTTATCAGCCTGTCACCGGTTGCTTTAACAAATGCGCGGAAATTGATTTTTTCCGCGACTTTTACTCTTACCGGCAACATATTAATGATCGGACCTGCCACCAGTTCCTCATCCACCTGTTCTCTTCCGCTTTGGGTAACACCGATGATCAATTCTTCCTGATCTGCCATCCTGGATAAAAGGACTGAAAAAACAGCGAAGCACACAGTAAACAACGTAACACCTTCCTCTTCTGCTAATGCGGCCAGGAAACGGCTCTGGTCAGAAGTCAGCGAAAAACGCAGATTACTGCCGTTATACCTGTTATCTGCCAGCTCAAAATCATATGGCAGATTGATTACCGGCACGCCCCCACTCAACTGATCTGTCCAATAGGCTTCTGCCGCAGACATTGCGGCTGAATCTTTTTCCCGGTATTGCCATTCGCAGTAATCTTTATACTGTATCCGTTTCTTTTCCACCATATGACCGGATAGTAGCGCCGCAAAATCATCCATCAGCAACCGGATGGAAAATCCGTCCGCTATGATATGGTGTAGGTCAACAAACAGCCGGCGTTCGCCATTCCGCCCCTTTAATAATCCCAACCTCATCAGCGGTCCGCGGGAGAGATCGAACGGCTTTACCAGGTCTTCCGGCTCCCCGTCATAATACCTTAGCGGTAACGCTGTTACTGCCGTTAGCTGTTGTACCGGTTCATCATTCGCTACAATAAACTGCGTTCTCAGAATTTCGTGCACTGCTGTCAGCGAACGGAATAGTTCCGGAATTGCAGCATCATCCACCTCCCCTGTCAAACGGAATAAAAACGGGATATTATATGCTGTTGATTCCGGATGATTCACCTGCCAGAAGTATATCCTGCGTTGTGCCGGCGACAACCGGTAGTACTCTTTTAACTCTGCCGGAGGAATCGTTTTTACTGACAATTGAGGAACCGATTGTTCCAAAAAAGCTGCAGCATCCCTGATGGTGGGATGTTTGAAAAATTCCATCAAAGGGTAAACCACCTGGTATTTTTCCTTTAGCCTGGATAAAATGGCGATAGCCATAATAGAATGACCACCCAACTGAAAAAAACTTGTCTCCGTTCCGATCAGTTCTTTGTCTGTTCCCAGCACCTCAGCCCACAGCTCCTGCAACGCTATTTCATATTTTGATACCGGTGCAGTATATGTTTGCGATCTTCTGATATCCGGTATGGGTAAACGTTTCCTGTCCACTTTTCCATTGGGTGTCAGGAAAATCTCTTTCATCTCTATAAAGAAATCAGGGACCATATATTCCGGCAGTGTCCTTCCGAGCTTTTCCCTCAGGGAGGATGCTTCCACTGGTTGATGGCAAACGTAGTAGGCACATAATGTGCTGCCGTTCCTGGTATCCTGTGCTACCACCACTGTTTCAGTAATACCGGGAATACTTCGCAGCTGATGTTCTATTTCACCCGGTTCTATCCGGTACCCACGTATTTTTAACTGGTGGTCCATCCTCCCCAGGAACTCCACATTGCCGTCTTTAGACCATCTCGCCAGGTCTCCTGTACGGTAAACTCTTTGTTGCAATACCTCGTTGAAAACGAATTTGAGAGAAGTAAGCGCTTCATTATTCAGGTATCCTGCTGCCAGATTTTCCCCGCCAATACAAAGTTCCCCTATGGTTCCAACAGGTTGCTGAAGGCCATGTTCATTGAGAATATGCAGGCTGGTATTATAGATAGGCTTTCCGATAGGAATTGCTTCATAATGATCTTCATGATAACATTCAAAACACGTAACATCTACCGTTGCTTCTGTGGGCCCATACAAATTTATCAGCCTGGCGCCAAAGCGGGCCCTGATTGTACGGTTGAATTTATTAACCAGATCCGGCAACAGCGCCTCACCACTGGCAAAAACCCATTTCAGGGAAGCTGATTTCAGATCGGCGGCAGCGCCGGTAAAAGCGTTCAGCATGGCAGGCACAAAGTGAATAACTGAAACAGCATCCCTTTCCAGGTAAGAGAAAATAGCATAGGGGTCTTTTTCAAGCCCATACGGCAAAACAGATACCGTACAACCGGCAACAGCCCACCAGTATATTTCCCAAACCGATACATCAAAACTGACTGGTGTTTTGTGAAGTATTACATCCGTATCATCAAGTGCATAACGGTGTTGCATCCAATAAATACGGTTTAATAACGAGTGATGACGGATCATTACGCCTTTGGGGGTTCCGGTTGAACCGGAAGTATAGATCACATAGGCAAGATCATCCCCATACAATGTAGTTGCGGTATCCGCAGTATCTTCAAAAACATGCAGGTCCAGATCAATAACATCCGGGAAAACCGGCAGGTACCTGCCGGAAGTCATCACTATTTTTGCCTGGCTGTCTTTCAGCATAAATGCCGCTCTCTCTGCAGGCAGGGAGGGGCTTACCGGCATATATGCGGCGCCTGCTTTCAGTACCGCGAAAACAGACAGCAGAAAGGGGACTCCCCTTTCCATGTAAAGTGCAACGATATCGTTCCGGCCAATCCCTTTTTCTGTCAGCGCCCTTGCGAGACTATTGGTGCGGGCATGGAACATCCCGTATGTCATGTCTTCATGGTCACCGCGTACCGCAATTTTCCCCGGATTTTTTTTCACCTGGTCATAAAAGAAATCCAGCACTGTGCGCCCGCGTTCAAATGCAAAGGCGGTATCATTGAAGCCGGCTATAAGGAATTTCTCTTCATCAGATATCAGTGGTATCCGGCCAAGGGTAATATCCGGTTGCCGGAGCACGCATTCCAGCATCCTGAGATAAAAACCGGAAAAACGTGCGATGGTATCTGCTGTAAAAAGGGACGTTGCATATTCGAAACGAAGCTGAAAGCCGGAAGCGGTTTCGTCTACAAAAAGACTAAGATCCAGTTTGGAGGATGTATTTTCCACGTCGCTGTCCTGCAATGCAAACCCGATATCGTCCCTGCTAATACTGCCCTGCACATCCGCTGCAAACATTACGTCGAACAGGGGGTTCCGGCTAACTTCCCGCGTTATCCTGAGCTGATTTATCAACTCCTCGTAAGGGTATTCCTGATGCCCGAGCGCATCAATCACCTTACGTTTTATATACGCTAAATAATCGTTGTATTTCAAATAGGGGTCCGGCTTCAGGCGCAACGGCAGGGTATTGATAAACACTCCCGTCATTTTATGCAATGCCGGCACGGTGCGTCCGCTAACTGGTGTCCCTATAACGATATCCGTTTGATAACTTAACCTGGATAAGAAAATGCTGAAAACAGAGAGAAAATACATGTAGGCTGTGACCCCTTCTTCTGCCATTCGCCTCCTGATATCTATCGCAGTTAAGTTATCTATATTTACAACAAGGGTTGCGCCTTTATAGGATTTAACTTCCGGACGTTTAAAGTCTGCCGGTATATCGAGTACCGGTACCGTTTCCACAAATTCTTGCAGCCAGTACTGCTGCTGATGCGCTAATGCCCCTGTACTGATCCTGTGCCTGTGCCACATTACGAAGTCCTTATACTGAAGCCCGGGTTTCTCGGGTTCAGCATCGGCATATAGCTGGATAAATTCATTCGCCAGGTTATTAAAAGAAATGGCATCTGTCACAATATGATGCAGATCCATCAACAGCACGGGTTTTTCCCCCTTTACCAGGCCCACACGTATCAATGGCGGAACAGCAAGATCGAACGGTTGTATGAAATGCTGCATCGCATTGTTTATAGTTTCCCCGTTCTCATATTCTGTTATACTAATGTCCGCCGCTCCATGTACCAGCTGAACGGGAACATTCCCGATTGTCCGGAATGCCGTCCGTAATATCTCATGGCGGTTTATCAGCCGTTGCAATGCTATGCGTAGTTTGCCTCCGTCTATCCGGCCCGCGATCTCAAATGCACTTGGTATATTGTAAGCAAGCGATTGATTGTCCAGCTGGTTCAGGAAGTAGATTCTCGTTTGCGCGGAAGACAGTGGGTAATATTCCCTTTTTTCGGCCGGTTTGACGGTAATAACCTGTTGTTCTGTCTCCAACGCTGCCAGATACCGGAGTATTTCCGGCTTATGTAATTTCAGTGTATCCAGCAATGAAGCAGTAAGCCTTTTTCCCGGATCAATCACTTCAAAACTATCGCCGCGAAGTTTCAGCCTGATACCACTGTCGGCTAACCTGGTAAAAAGTTCATCCAGCATTATGTTCAGTTTAATTGACTGCTAAAAACTAAGATTGTCCAACGCCTGCTGCACTTCTTCAGCGAGGGCGTCCTGATAGGTTGTTTGCAGGGGATTGATGGCATCAATACAGATACCCGGGTTAACCAGTATTTCCCTTATCATCTTCAGGTAATAAGTGCTGAATGCCGTGGCCGTTTCTCTCCGGAACAATGCCAGGTTATATTCGATCATAAAATCAATCTGTCCGCCATATTGACTTGCCTGCAATGTCAGATCCCATTTGGAGGAAGCGTAATTATAATTATACGGCGTTATTGCCAGGCCGGCCAGCCCTACTTCTTCACTTTCCACATTCTGCAATACAAACCATACATCAAAAAGCGGATTTCTGTCGGGCGTTCTGCGAACCGCCAGGTCTTCAATGAGCTGCTCGAAAGGATAGTCCTGGTGTTGAAAAACACTGATCACTACCTCCTTCACCGTCTCTAAAAAAGATAAAAATGTTTGTTCACGCTTCAGCTGCAACCTAAGCGGCAGTGTATTGACAAACATGCCGATCAGGCCCTGCATTTCCAGTTTATCCCTTCCCGAAACCGGAGAGCCCAGAATAATATCATCATTGCCACTCAATTTCGAAAGGAGTACGGTATAAACCGCCAGTGTGAACATATACAATGTATACCCTGATTTCTCACAAAACGCCAGCAACGCCTGATTTTCTTCGCTATCCAGCGCAAAATAAATTCTCTCTCCGAGATAGGTTTTTAACGCCGGACGAGGAAAATCGTATGGTAAATCCAATACGGGCAAACTGCCTTCAAACAGCTGCATCCAGAATTGCCTGCGGGCTTCCATGGTTCTGGTATGCCTCATGGCTCCCTGCCACATAGCATAGTCTTTATACTGGATATCCAGTGGCGGCAGGGGCTGACCGGATATTACCAGTTGTAGTTCTTTTACAAAATTCCCAAAGGAAACTTCATCCGTAATCAGGTGATGCATATCCACCACCAGGATGGTTTCTTCTTTCTTTTCTTTCAGATAGAAAACACCAATTCTAAGAAAAGGAGGATGTGCCAGGTTGAATGGCCGGATAAATTTTTCGATTTCTTTTTCTATATACTGTTCCTCAATTTCACTGACTGCAACCGTGAATATCTCCGTATTTGTTATCCACTGCACCGGCTGTTCATTCAGCAGCGTTATCCGTGTTCGCAGTATTTCATGCCGGTCTGTGATCAGATTAACGGCCCTTTCTATCTCTTTAGCATCGAGCGGGCCCAAAACCCGGAATACCTGTGTTTCATTGTATGCTGTACTGTTATCGTTTATCTGTTGCAGAATAAACTGTTTCTGCTGGGCCGATGAGAGGCGGTAATACTCCCGCTTTTCCGCTTTGGGTATAGCTTTATAAGCCACCTCTTCATCCTTGTCAATATAATCGCTGATACGGGATATAGTGGGATTCTTAAAGAAGAAATCTACTGATACGCTGGCAGACAGCTTCTTTTGAATCCTGGCTATCAGCATTAACATCTTCAGTGAATTTCCTCCCAGCTCAAAGAAGTCATCATCAATACCAATTTTCCGGTATCCGAATGCTTCAGACCAAATGTCCGCCAGTTGTTTCTGCAGTTCAGAAACGGGCGCCTTATAAGAAACGGTCATTTGCGGTCTGATGTTTTCATTATCTATATCTATATCGGGGGCGCTGTTGTTTTCAGTTGCTGAGAAATCCGTATCGATCCATTTCCGTATCCGGGCCTGCAGGCTGGTTAGCGATACCGTAAGCTGATCAGGCGCTATATCAGATAGTACCAGGGACAGGGCTTCCATCGCCTCCTGATCGTCTATCAATCCATCGTCCGGCGTTTCGCTCCATCCGTCCCAGTTAACGGTTATCCAGCGGGTGGTTCCCCTGTCATTTTCCAATACGGCCAAAGTATCCAGCATGGCATTGGAAGCGGCATAAGCATAAAAGCCGACACCTCCGAGGAAAGCGGAAAGCGATGAAGTTGCCAGTACGAAATCAACCGGTATCTCCCTGGTGATGGCGGCAATATTTTTCGCGCCCTGTACTTTTGCATAGAACTGGGTATCTATATCTTTTCCCGACAGGGATACAATGCCTGTTTCAGTAGACTTATCATTAGATAATGCCGCAGCATGGATGATACCGTCTATCTGTCCTAATACCGCTATGCAATCATCCAGGCAATGTTTTAGTGAAGCATAGTTCCCTACATCTGCCCTGCGGTAATACAGGCGATCACCTGCGGGATCCAGTTGATCAAACGCTTCCAGCAATTGCCGGTCGGCCGGCTGATGTGCATTTCCCGGTGTTTCGCGGCTCAATTCCCTTCTCCCGAGGATCACTACTTTTGTACCGGGGTAACTTAGCAGGAAACGGGCATGTCTCAGGCCCACTGTTCCGGTGCCGCCAGTGATAACATAAACGCCATCCGGTTTTACCAGCACTGCTGCCTGATTCCTGTTTATACCGGCGCTCCGGAACCCGAGTGTCCACCGCACCCCATTCCGTATAGCCACTATCCTGTCGTTGGTATTGAGTTCCAGCTCGCGGCGAAGGGTCCGGCATGTGGCCGGATATATTCCATCGATGTCAATCAGTTGGCAAACCAGCGAAGGAAATTCCTGTTGTATGACCCTTATAGCAGCGGCTATGGCGGATTTATCCGGGGAGATCCTTTCCGTGCCGGTTACCCTATGCACTTCAGGCAGTAATACTTTCAGGGGTATACGGTGATGATTTTTCAGCCGGCCCACTGCTTTACACAGGTACAGCAGGTCATAATACCCGCGGCCGGCGTCTGCGCTGTATATAAAGCCCACTGGTTGTTGTGTCATGTCATTCACCCGGTCCATTAACCGCTCCCAGTCGTTCACATTATGTGGGTTTATTACCAGGTTACCATCGTTACCTGTAGCAAAAGCCGGGCCTTCTGAAACCTGTATACAGTTCCCGGGCGATAGCTGTAGACTGTCTGCCAGCAGGGGATCTGCGATAAAGGTAATCCATGTTCCTGCTTCACTGTTATGGGCGCCTGATGACTGGCTTTGTTGCCAGGCAGGATAATTAAACCAGTCATTCACTCTCAGGCGCTGATCTCCTGAGGCAGCAGTATATAGTTCAAAAGGATCTTCATCCACCCAATAGCGCTTGTGCTCAAAGGGATAGGCAGGCAGCGGCACCCTTTTTACCATTGCATTTTCATGCAATACGGTCCAGTCTACCGCTACACCGTAAAGCCACAGCTGTCCGATTTTATCTGACAGGTACATTTCGTCTTCCATTGTGTCTTTAGGATGTCTGAGCAGGTTCACCACCTGTTGCGATGGTTTGCGGGATTCATGTCCTCTTATAAATGCAGACAGTGCGTTACCGGGGCCAACCTCCACAAAAATGCACTGTTCATCTTTCAATAGTGTGTCAACCCCATTTTTAAAACGGACGGTAGCCAGGATATGCTGGCCCCAGTACTGCGCCGAGGTAGCCATGCCATCTTCAATCCAGCTGCCGGTAACGCTTGAAATAAAAGGAATGCGTGGATTTTTGAGATCAATATCTTCCAGGAATTTTTCAAAGACAGGTACTGCAGCGCTCATCATGGCTGAGTGAGACGCATGGGAAGTGGGCAGCCTTGAAGCGGGATAACCCATTGCAGTCAGCATACTTTCAAAAGCGCTGATCTCCTCTTCTTCGCCGGATACCACGCAGAGGTCTTGTGTATTTACTGCCGCAATGTTCAGCTGAAAGCCGGTCAAAAGTGGTAACAATTGTTCTTCCGGGAGCAAAATACTTAGCATGGCCCCGTGAGATACTTCCTGCATTACCTGTCCCCTGCGCACAACTATCTTTAAAGCATCCTCCAGTTCCATAACACCTGAGAGACAGGCCGCCACTAATTCGCCCAAACTATGTCCTATCATGGCAGATGGCTCCCCTGTGTACCTTATCAGCAATCTTGCCAGCGCGTATTCAACAATAAACAGCAGGGGTTGTGCATGGATAGTAGCTGTGATCGCTGCTTCATCACTTCCGAAAAGCACGCCCAATACATCATCTCCCCCGGTCTTCCTAACAATGGCCGCACATTTGTCCATCTCACCCGCAAAAAATGTGTTATGCTGATAAAGTCCGGCAGCCATATTCAGATACTGGGCACCCTGACCGGGGAACAGGAAAACCAGCTTTTTCTTTTCCTGGCTATAATGTGTCCGTACATATTGCGGATGCTGCGTTTCAATAAATGATACCGCTTCCTCACCGGATTGGCAAAGCACCATACGTTTGTAGGGAAAAGTTGTTCTGCCTGTTTGAAGCGTAAAAGCAAGATCCCTGATATCAGCGGCAGGATTTCGCCTGATAAACTCAACAAGCCGTGTAGTGGAGGCGTCTAGTGCTGCGGCAGATTTCGCAGATATCAGCAGCACATGAGCGGCCGTTTCCTGTTTCCTTTCAGTTTTTGCCGGCGGTTCTTCCAAAATGACGTGGGCATTGGTGCCTCCGATACCAAATGAGCTGACGCCGGCCCTCAACACGCCTTCCCGGCGTTCCCACGCTGTTAGCTGGTTGCAGACATAAATATCAGCATCGTCCATTTCAATTTCAGGATTCAGCTGGTTAAAATGCAGACTGGGTACTAATTTCCCGTGTTGCAGGCAAAGTACTGTTTTAACCAGGCCGGCAATGCCTGCTGCACTGTCCAGATGCCCGATATTGGTTTTAACTGATCCGATAGCGCAGGGTGTCTGACGATCATAGCCATACGCTTTTTTTAACGCAGCCACTTCTATCGAATCCCCCAGCTTAGTGGCAGTACCATGCGTTTCCACATAAGTAATGCTGGCGGGAGATACTTTGCTGAATGAAAGCGCCGACCGGATAACCGCATACTGACCTTTTACACTCGGCGCAGTATATCCTACTTTCAGATTACCATCATTATTGACGGCGCTTCCCTTGATGATCGCATGTATATGATCGTTGTCAGCGAGCGCCTTTTTCAGTGGTTTCAATACAATCACCCCACATCCTTCACCGCCCACGGTACCACCCGCCTCAACATCAAAAGCTTTACAATGTCCGTCCGGAGAAGCTATCATACCATCCTGGTACAGATACCCCAGTTCATCGTTATACACAATGCCAACCCCACCTGCCACTGCCATCTCACATTCTCCCAACAGCAGAGACCTGCATGCCTGATGTACTGCCACCAGCGAGGTAGAACAATTGGTATGTATCATCCAGCTGGGACCAGTAAGATTAAATTTGTACGACAACAACTTAGCCATGGAATCTTTGGTATTCAGCTGGCTACCCTCAAACTTCCCGAACTCCGCCAGTTTGCCGGATGCCTCCGTGAGCACTTCCCAGTAATAACTGGAATTTGCTCCTGCAAAAACACCGATACGTCCGGAATATAATCCCGGCGGGTATCCGGCGTCTTCCAGGGCAGCCCATGTTACCTCATGGAATATCCTGATCTGGGGATCCATCAGTTCTGCCTCTTTCGGCTGGTAGCCAAAAAAAGCGGCATCAAAACCTCCTTTGTCTGGCAATACGCCTCCCTTACAGGGAACAAAACTGCTGCTTTTAGCCATCTGCCGGTATTCGGGAGAGCTGTTTATCTCTTCTTTTGTGGCAAAGGATACAGATTCCACCCCGTTAGCCAGGTTATCCCAAAATTCGTGGTAATCGGCTGCTCCGGGAAACCTGACACTCATTCCTACAATTGCCAGTTCAAGCCCACTATATACGTTGTCTCTTTTTTCATTCATCATTTCCTACCAGTTTTAATGTTTCTGTGAGCATCCCCAGTGCACTTTCTTCCAAAGCATCCGCGGTTTCCGGCACAGTTTCCGACTGTAGCCCTGCGCAGAATGTTTCAATAGTGGGCAGTTCAAAGAATTTCACAACAGCGATCTTCTTCGATATCGTTTTAATCAGTTTATTCCTGATGTGCATGATTTTAATGGAATCGCCCCCTATCTCAAAAAAATTATCAGTAACCCTGATTTCATCAGGGTGTCGTTGTAATACGGCTGCCCATATAGCTGTAACCTGTGTTTCCAGTTGCCCGGCAGGCAAACGGCCTTCGTAGCGCGTATTGCCTACGGGAGCGGGCAGGTTCTTTCTATCTACTTTGCCATTGGGTGTTAAAGGCATTTGATGAAGATGCACAAAATGATCAGGGACCATATAGGCTGGCAGCCTGTCTGCCAACCAGCCACGCAAAACAGCGGGTTCTGTTTTTTTGCCGGCCACATAGTATGCGCACAAGTTTCCGGCAGCACCTGCCGTTTCTGTTGCTACAATAACAACATCCGTTACTCCCCCGTATTTCATCAGCAAACTTTCAATCTCTCCTGTAGCTATCCTGTGTCCGCGTATCTTTACCTGGTCATCATCTCTTCCCAGGAAAAGCAGGTTACCGTCTTCCTGCCATTTGCAGCGGTCACCCGTTCTGTACATTTTGGCGCCTGGATTAAACGGATCATTCACAAACCTTGCAGCAGTAAGTTCTTCTCTTCCCAGGTACCCGTTGCCTATGCCTGCACCGCCGATAAACAATTCCCCGGTCATTCCCACCGGCAGCAGCTGCAGGTGCTGGTCCAGTACATAAGTCCGCATGTTAGGCATAGGCCGTCCGATCGGAACCTGTCCATTCACTGCCGATAGTTGCGGTTCTCCTTCAAAGTAACTGGTATCAATAGTGGCTTCGGTAACGCCATAGGAATTAAGGATCCGCAGCCTGTTCCCGTAACGGGACTTTATCCGGTTGAACTGATCTACCCGGCAGATGTCTGCCCCGAAAATCAGTAACCGCAGGGAAGCAATATCAAGATCCTGTTCCATCACATAGTCCATCAACGGAACAATTAATGCCGGCGTAGCCTCAAACAGGCTGATACCCTCATCCCGTATCAGCCGGTACAAATGCTCCACATCCAGTCGCGCTGCCGCCGGACAAATCACCATCTTTCCGCCATTCAACAAGGCCCTGGCAATATCTCCGGAAAAAACATCGAAAGAAAAACCTGCCATCTGCAACAGGGAAGTTTTTGCTGCGGATAACTGGTAACATTCCCGCCAGGCGTATGTGGCATTGATGAAAGGCCGTTGCGGGATCATCGCGCCCTTTGGCAACCCGGTTGAACCGGAAGTATATATCACATACAGAAGATCATCGATGGTGTTTACAGGCAATGGATTATCCGCAGGATACCCCTCCAGGTGCAGGTCTCCCAATTCTATGGTCATTCCTTCAAAAGGTGGTGACACCTGATCTGTCAGCAAAACATCCGCTTTGCTGTCTTTCAGCAGGTAGCTAACCCGTTCAGCAGGATAATCTGCATCAACCGGAAGATAAGCGCCGCCTGATTTTATTACAGCCAGTACGGCAATCACCATCTCTATTGATCTGCCGGCGCAGATGCCCACAACCCGGTTCCGCTGTACTCCCTTTTCCCGGAGATAATGCGCCAGTTGATTTACCCGTATATTAAGCTCCTGGTAGGTAAGGCGCTTGCTTTCAAAAACCAGCGCGGTTTTATCTCCATGAAGATTTACCTGTTCCTCAAATATTTCCTGCACCAACATTCCATTTCCGTACTGCCGGTGTTCTCCTGTTGACAACGCCAGCATCTGCTCTTTTTCACCGGCAGACAACAAAGAAAAATCACTGACAAAACCATCAGGATGTTTTAGTACCTCACTTATCAGCATGCATAGATGCGAAGCCACTTTGCCGATCTCCTTCTCCCTGTAGGCATATGTATTAACAGCCCATTCAAAGCGCAATCTGCTACCCGGTACCACCGTAAAAGTGAGGTCATAATTGGTTTGCTCAAAAGCTTCTACGCCAAACACCTGGTAGTCATCCGCTGTTTCATCCGGATCGTTTTCCGCCGATAGCAAAGGATAGTTTTCAAATATCAGCAGGTGATTAATCAACTCCGTTTTTAAAAGGCTGAGGGCCTGTATCTCATGCAGGGCAATATGATGATAACGTTCTGATTCCAGGAAATGATCACGGGTGGACTCCAGCAGCTGGCTGAATGTTCTTCTCTCCGTTTTTATCCGGACCGGTACTGTGTTTATAAATAAACCAAGCATCGATGCTGCCCCTGCCAGCGCGGCCGGCCGGCCAGATACCACTGATCCGAACACCACATCATCCACATTATTATACCTCGCCAGCAAAATTCCCCATAACACATGAATAACCGTACTGATAGTAAGCTGATGTTCCTTCGCCAGCTGATACAAAGCAGCAGTGTGGGATTCATCCAGTTCACATATAATTTCCTGCTGGGCAAATGCCCCGGGCGTATTGGTGATATGTCCCGGCAGGAATACCTGGTTAGTATATCCGGAAAGATATTCCTGCCAGAATGCCCGCCCCTCTTCCCGCGGCTGCTGAGACAGCCATTTTATGTAGTTCCTGTAGGGCACCACGGAAGCTGGCAGATAATGCCCCTTACCGGTATAATGGCGATACAGCGCAGAAAATTCTTCCACGATAATTGACATACACCAGCCATCCATCAGGATATGGTGATGCGACCAGATAAATTCATACTTATTATCGGCCACCCGGAACACTTTTACCCGCATCAATGCACCAGCCGACAGGTCGAATACGTTTGCTCTGTCTGCCTCCTTAAACATCCGTATCATCTCACCGGGGTTATCCTCACTGGTGAGATCAGAAAAGGAAAAATCTATTTCCCGTTGTTTCAATACCACCTGTACTGCCCTTTCAAGGTTTTCATGTACAAAAGAGGTCCTGAGTATTTCATGTCTCTTCCCAAGCGCCTGCAGGCATTGCAAAATGATCCGGCTGTCAAGCGCACCCTTTATACTATAAGACATCTGTTCCAGGTAAGCGCCGGAGGCAGGTGTCAGTAATGACAGGAAAAGCATCCCTTCCTGCATGGGACTGAGCGGATATATCGCTTCTGCATCATATTGCTGTTGCAAAAATGCAAACTGTTCCGGCGGAAGTCCGGCAGTTATAAAGGCAGCAGTGGATCCGTATTCCGATGTGGTATCTTCTATTATATCCGCTACCGGTTCCAGCACTTCCGCTAATTCGCGGATAGTGGGACGATTGAAGATCTCTTTCACACTAACCCGGTATTTTTCACTGTAAAGTTTTGAAGCAATCCGGATAGATTTAATGGAATCCCCACCCAACATGAAATAATTATCCAGCACGCCTATCGCCGTTATCCCCAAAACAGCTGTCCATGCGCGGTGAACGGCTTTTTCTTCTTCTGTTACCGGCTCCATCCCTATGGTGCCCATAGCTTGCCGGGGTGCGGGCAGCGCATTGATATCAATTTTTCCGTTTGCCGTAACCGGGAATTTGTCCAGCTGTACAAACCCCGAAGGCAGCATATAGCCGGGAAGCAGGTCCTTCAGGCCTTCGCGGATATCATCCGGAAGCAGGGGCCTGGTTGCCAGAAAATAAGCGCAGATAAATTTTCTGTCCATCGCATCATTTCCGGGGATAACTTTGGCCGCAATAATACCGGGTACTTCTTCGAGCGCTTTTTCTATTTCACCCAGTTCAATTCTTGCCCCGTTTACCTTTACCTGATTGTCCTGCCTGCCTGAGAATACGATATTACCGTTGGGCAACCAATAACCAATATCCCCGGTATTATAAACGGTTATTCCTTTCCAGGAATCATCTTCAATGGTGTGTAACCTGAAAAATGCCCTTTCTGTTTTAACAGGGTCATTCAAATAGCCAGCACCTAATCCGGTACCGGCGATATATATTGTACCCGGATGACCTACAGGACAAAGCTGTTTTTTCCCGTCAAGGATCAGCATCCTGACATTCCGCAATGGTTTGCCAACCGGGATCAGGGTATACCGGTCAATATTGTCCCGATGTAACGTATACGTACATACGTCGTCTGAAGCCTCTGCAGGACCATACGCATTCAATATCCGGGTTCCGGGAAAAAGTTCCAGCCATTTCCGGGCTGTTGGTAAGCTCAGCGAATCCCCTGTGGAGATCAGCCACTTTAAACCAGCGGGCAACAGCAACGGTTCTCTTTCCACCAAATCTGCCAGCGTTTCAATATAAGTAGGCACCAGCTCTGTGATGGTGGTACCTGCGCGGCCTATCTCCTCCAGGAACGCCGCAGGATCCATGATAGCTACATCGTCTATAATATGTGTAGTGGCGCCCACCGAGAGAGCGATGAGGTATTGCATGATGAAGATATCGAAACTACATGCGGCTGTCTGCGCAAAAATATCTGCCGCCGACAGGCCCAATACTTCTGATACACCGAGCAGGTGATTCTGAAGACCTGTATGTGTTAACACAACTCCTTTGGGTTTCCCGGTTGTTCCGGAGGTATAAACGATGTAGGCAGGCATCGGGGGGGAAAGCGGCTCCATAGTCCTGATGTGAGCACCTGTTACCGGCAGCTCCTCCGGCAGGATAAATACCACGGGAATCATCGTACGGAAACGTTGCGCTGTTTCCTGGTGATGAGATGTTGTAACCAGGAGGGCCGCTCCCGAGTCCGCGATGATCCGCCCGGTACGTTCGGGTGCACCTTCGGCATCCAGCACACTCAATACAGCACCGCATTTCAGCACTGCCAGCATAATGGCCAGCTGTTCGATACTCCTGGTACCAAAGGTGATCACGATATGGCCTTGTTGTATTCCTCTGGCTGTAAGCTCCGCTGCAATCTCATCAGACAGTAGTGCCAGTTGCCTGTAAGTTACACGCCTGTTTTTGTGAATAACGGCAATGGCATCAGGCATTGTTTCCGCATGCTGCTGAAATGCCTCCGGGAACAGCAGGCCGGTCGCAGCTTCGGGCTGTTGATTGAACCTGTTAAGAATAGTATCTTTTTCTTCCGGGAGTATAAAATCAACCGTCAACAGCGATTTGTCGGGATAACGAATACCCTGGGAGATGCTGTTCAGCACATACCTCAGCAGCTGTTGCATCCTTTCTTCCCTGTAATGCAGCTTATCATATCTCAAAAACAGCTGCAAGCCCGCCGGTGTTGTACGGAGCCGGAAAAAGAGCCCTACCTCCGGCACGCTGTCTGATGGCACCTTTTGCAGGTCATCATAACTGAATATGATATCGTATAAGCGGCTTCCTGCCGTCTCTGCTAACATCTCAACAGGAAAATGTTTGTATAACAACGCTTCGGAAAGCCTGCCTGCCAGCTTATTCAGCAACGTCCTGAAAGACTCACTGTCGTTGATAGTTATGCTGAAGGGAATAAATTCATTAAACGGTTCCTGATGATTATTTGCCTCGTCCATAGACGGTACACCGGTTACTACCGTATCGTCCTGTATAAAGTAACGCAGCGTATAAGTGATGCCGGTGAGGAAAAGTACAAATACCCGTGACGGGTCTGTTCCTGCAAAAGCGGCTATTTCCTGCCCCGGTCCGGGTAACACCGGGATGACACATTCCCCATATCCCGGAACACCTCCTGCAAGCGGTTTATCAAATGCCAGCACGGATTTACGGAACGAATCGCCCAACATCTTTTTCCAGAAAATACGGGCGGGTATATTGTTCTTAAACTCCGTCCGTCTTGCATCGCTGTCTCTCTTCATAAACAATGTTGAATAACCTGGTAAAAAGTGTTTTACTGGATTTCCTGTTCCAGGGCATAGTTGGCCCTTTCGAAAATATCCAGGAAACGGTCAACCATATTTTTTGTGGTTACGAGCGGTGGGAGAAAACGTATCACGTTATCATAATGCCCGCCTGTTTCAAACAACAGCCCCTTTTGCAGGCAATTGTTTCTCAGCTTCCCTACGAACTCCGTAAAAGGTTCCTTTGTATTGATATCTTTCACATACTCCAATCCAAACACCAGTCCTCTTCCCCGCACCTCTCCGATATATTTCGAGCGTTTTTGAATTTCCCTGAGTGCATCCAGCATATATTCTCCAACGGCATTGGCATGTTCAAGTACATTGGTTTCCTGAACAAAACGCAGGGCTGCATTACCGGCTGCAATGCTCAACTGATTTCCCCTGAAAGTGCCGGTGTGCGTGGCTTTCGTCCAGATATCCAGTTCCTTACGGATTAATAGAAGTGCCAATGGCATCCCTATCCCCCCGATTCCTTTGGAAACTGTCACCAGATCGGGAACCGCATTGGTATGCTCAAAAGAGAACAGCTTACCAGAGCGGTAAAACCCAACCTGTATTTCGTCAAAAATGACCGGAATATGATGGTCATTACCAATCTTAACTACTTCTTCCAGGTATCCTTCACGTGGTATAATGGTTCCTCCTTCTCCCTGTATAGGCTCAATAATGATGGCACAGGGCGTATCCACACCAGAGCCCGGATTTTCCAGTGCATTTCTCAGGAACCGAGCGCATTCCAGTTTGCAGCTGTCTGCTTTTTTACCAAATGGACAGCGGTAACAGTAGCTGTATGGGAAAAAGCTGACTTGTCCGCCATGGGCCTTCAGCTGCTTCCTGTTGTAATCGTTACTGGTTACGCTCAAGGCGGCTGCGGTCATTCCATGGAAAGCACCCTGGAAAGAAAATATGGAATCTCTTTTGGTGTTGATCTTCGCAATTTTAATGGCAGCCTCCACAGCGTCTGCCCCGGTAGGGCCGCAAAAATTAAACTTTACCTTATCCCGCAATGAATCAGGCAACATGGCATTCAGGTTTTCCATGAAGGCGATCTTAATTTCAGTGGGAAAATCAAGTGCATGTATTACCTTATCCATCTGCTGTTGCATCCCTTCCATAATCACGGGGTTATTATGCCCAAGGTTTACCACTCCACAGCCGGAGAAAAAATCCAGGAAACGGTTGCCGTCCACATCTTCTATAACAGATCCCATAGATGAACGGAAAGCTACCGGCATTGAACGGGGATAACTTCTGTTATTACTTTCATACTGTTCCTGCTTATCAAGAAGAACCCGTGAATTTTCACCGGGAATGCTGCCGGAAACAATAGAGGGCGCTTCACAATAGTGAAAGCTACTGTAATCATACTGCTGCATAATAAACTTATTAGAAGTTGAACAGATCAGAAACGTATATCCGAAAACAGGTTTGAATGCTTCTCAGCACTACCATTACCTGCACGAAAATCCCCGACAGGCTGTTGAGGATTCTCAATTACTTTATCAATCAGGCCAGACAAGTCTGATATCAGGTTCTTCACCAAACTGTCTGTTAGTTGTGATGGATCATAAGTGAACTTAAAGGAGATCTCATTTACTGTATGAACGCTAACGTCGAGCATATAATTAGTTTGCTCAAACAGTTCTCCGGCCAGCATTTCAAAACCTGCTTCCTTCCAATCAGCGGGAAGCTGATAACCAAAATCTTCAAACACAAGGGTATGATCAAACATAGGCGCTGTACCGGCGGATATCATCTCCCGGATTTCCGGCAGCGGAGTATACTGATAAAGCGTGATATCTCCCGCCTGCTTTTTTACTGCTTCAAACAGTGCAGCAAAGGACATGTTATTGTTAAAGGTAATTCTTAAGGGAACTGTATTGATAAACAACCCAACAATGACGTCTGCCTGCGGGAGTTCCGGGGGACGGCCCGATACGACCAGGCCGAAAACTACATCCCCGCAGTTACCATACTTGCCCAGTAGTATACCCCATAACGCCTGTATTACCATACTGGGTGTCAGCTGCATTTTGCGGCAAAGGGATTTTAATTGAACCGATTGTTCCGTACTGACTACCAGGTGCCGGCAGGATTGTTCTTCTTTTCCGCAGGGCAGGTCTGCATATGCGGAAAGAATGGAGGAACTGTTTGTTGAATATCCTTCAAAATAGGCTTTCCAGAATGACCGCATCTCTTCTTTATTTCCTTTGTCCAGCCAGTTAAGATAATTTTTATACTGTGGGGTATCGGTTTCCGGCGCTGTCAATTTTCCGTATTGCTGATATATGTCCAGGAAATCTTTCACCAACAGGTTAATGCACCATCCGTCCATGATAATATGATGAAACGACCATATCAGCTCATATTGGTCTGTTGCCAGCTGTAACAATGCGAATCTGATCAGCGGCCCGCTATCCGGCACAAAAGGCTGCCGCCGGTCGGCCTGCCGGTATTGCTCCACTACTTTCCGCTTTCCTTCCAGGACTACCTGCGCACTCACATCCCGGAAACTGATCAATGGCGGCAATGTTGTCAGCACTGCCTGAACCGGTTGTTGCAAACCCTTATAAAGAAAAACAGTTCTCAGGCTGTCATGCTTTTCAACCAGCCGGTGCAAAGTATCCCACATCCTGTCCCGATCTATGCTTCCTTTTAACAGGTAGGAAAACTGTTGGAAATAAGCATTGGAATGCGGATCATACAACCAGTGAAAAAGCATTCCTTCCTGTATACCACTCAGCCGGTACAGGTCATCTACCGGGTACTTTTTGCAAATGTTACCGATATTTTCCTGCGACAATTCCCCGTAAGTAAATTGTGGCGGGCCCTGTGAATCCCTGCCTGTAATGGTCTCCTGTGTTGCCTCTCCTGTTACCTTGCGCACCTGCTGCGCCAATCCTTCTACTGTCGGATAATCAAAAATGTTCTTCATGCTTACGCTGTATCCCTGGCTGCGTAAGCGTGACATTACCTGTATGGCCTTAATGGAATCGCCACCCAGTGAGAAAAAGTTTGCTGTTGCCCCGATCTGCTCCCTGCCCAGTGTAGCAGCCCACACAGCAGCTACCTGCTGCTCGGTTTCTCCCGAAGGGGCGCGGAACAGGTTGTCGGTAAACGACAGTGGCGACGGTAACGCCTGTACGTCTTTTTTTCCGCTACCTGTTAGCGGAAACGAATCCAGGCGCATTAACACACCAGGCACCATATAATCTGCCAGTTCCCCGGACAGGTAAGCCCTCAAAAAGGATTCTTCCACTGCTGTTGCACTGGTATAATAGCCACATAAAATATCTTCCCTGAATACCACACAAGCGTCGGATATACCGGGAGCCGCCAGCATCGCGTATTCTATTTCACCAGGTTCTACGCGGTTGCCACGGATCTTCAGTTGCCGGTCAACCCGGCCAATGTATTCCACATTACCATCGGTCAGCCGGCGCGCAGGATCTCCCGTCCG
>NZ_DATMTE010000014.1:0-33599 GCF_035564935.1 Chitinophaga sp.
CAAAACCCGTACAGATCAAAGAAGGCCATTACCCTTACCTGGAAATGGTAAGCGAGAAACATGAAATAAAGATCTCCAGCGACAAGTTCGAATATAATCTCCACGATGCCGGTTTTCTAAACATGTATGAACAGGTAAAAACAGTGGCCCGGAGAAAATTTGCAGGCCACAAAAATTCAGAGGCATCCAAACCATTAAAAGCAACCTATCGCAACCTGGGCCGGTACTATTCGCTGCAACACCACTTCCCTGCTATTTATGGCATCGGGCATGAAGGGCTGGAAAAAAACGCCCCCGCCCTCCGGCATGCGCAGGCCAAGCAACTGAAAGCCTACCTGCTTTTCTTTGAACAGCTGCTGGCAAATTACCTGGCACAGCTAAGTAGTATCGGTAATTTATTTTCGCCGTTCCTGCAGCAGGTACCCGCGGTAACTTATGCCACCCAGCCTTTATATAACGTGCCGCATGTTGCTGCGTTGCTAAAGGCATATACCGCTCAGAAAACACCGCTTTCCTGGGATGACTTCACACAGGATAACGGTAACCCCTATATGAAAAATATGCAGGAAGCCGCAGAACCGGACAAAGTATACCAGGAACGTAAGAACACCATACTGGATCATTTGCTGGCGCGGTTTAACCTGGTACTGCTGAAATACCCTGTGAACTTCTATGAGCAAACATATGGCCGTGATGCTGCTCCCGCAAGGATCAGCCCGGAGCTGGAATGGAAAGCAGAGATCCTCCGCGACCTTCCCGCGCTAAGCGCCAACCGTAACCGCTCATTTAACTACAAGGAAGATATTTTTGACAGAGGTGAACTATCTGGCTACGAAACGCTGCTGCATAAACTGCTGCATGTGCGGCAGGAAAAGCGGAAACGGCTCACTGCCGCCTTTGACTCCGCTAAATGGAAAGTAACTACCGCACACGCTCCCGAAGCACATATACATATACACCTGGTGAGGGAATACAAAGTGAAAGACGAGCTGATCAGGGTGAATATTGCAGAAAGTGCATCGGGAGAGATCATCACCGGCAAACAATATGATTACGGCCGTCAATCCGTATCCCTGCTCCGTTACGGACTGGACCCGGCTAACTATCGCATCGTTTACGACGGAACGGAAGATATTTACCTGGTGGTGTACCGGCATAACGCACATTCGTTATGGCAGGTGGTAAGCCGGGAAAACACGCACGAAGAAGCCACGCATGCGCAGCAGGAAATGATCCGCCACCTGAAGCAGATCAGTACAGCCTCCGAAGGATGTTACCTGCTGGAACACCTGTTGCTGAAACCCGCTTATGCAGACCGTAGTTTCGGTTTCCGTATCTACGACCGGAAAAATAAGTTACTGCTGCAGCACGCACAATGGTTCACGCTCGATGAGCGGGAAGCGCGCCTGGATAACATGGCGGTACTGGCGGCTGCATTAAACGAAAAGGATGCATACGGCAGCTGGCAACAGCTGCGGCAGCAGTATAATATTTACTTCTATCCCGGCGATACACCTGAGCTGCTGACAGCAGCGCATTTCACCGCACCTGCCTCAAAAACCGCCGTTGAAAAAACAATGCTGGACCTGCTGCTGCTGATCCGGCAAATGAAAAACGGGCAGCCCGGCCAGGTACATATAGTGAAATATGTAAAACACGGGGCGTCTCAAATGTTGCAGGAAGACTTCTTCAAATTTGGCATGAGCATCGTGTTTCCTTCCTGGCCGGCCCGTTTCCAGTACCAGGAGTTCAGGAACTTCACGGAGGCATTATTCCGGGAGCATACGCCGGTGCAGTTCCGTATGTACTTCCGCTGGACAGGCATTGCTGCCATGCAGGAGTTCGAGTTACGCTACTTCAACTGGCTCAAAGCCATGCGTGGCGGGGGCAACAAACCATCTGCCGCTAATGCGCTGCTGGAGCTTATCATTAAAGATCCGTCATTTTCTCATCATGTAGTTACCGTATAATGGAAGCACACATCATCCGGCGATACAGTTTTGATATCACCTACGATTCCAGGCCAAAGGCTTTTGCATTGCAGGATAAAGTGAGCATGCTTTTCCGGCAAAGCATCAGTAACAGCGTGGACGAGCTGCTGCAACAACTGATCCCGGCGGATATGATGGCCTCTATAGACGGGCTGGTTCTGAACATCGGGGCGATCCCCGTTAAAGACATGGAAACCGAGCTGCCGGCAAAGATCCTGGCCGCCTTGCGGCAGATGCTCACCGACCTGCTGCATCATCAGCATGCAGGCACGCAACATGCCATTAACGGCGATATTACCATCCGCAAGGGAGATGACCGGCAGCTGGAACTGATGACCTTTTTCCTGTTGCAGGGCGTAATGCCCTGGTGGGCTACTGCCGCTGAACGCGCCCAACCGGGAGATATTATCCTGCAGCTGTCCAAATCGGCTCCCGGCAAACTGGCGGATTTCATCCGCAGTACCGGACGAAGCCGCAGTGTACGGGAACGGATCGTATGGCAATTTCCCGTTACTGTACTGCAAGCTATTGTAGAAGTGCTGGAGCCCGCGGAAGCCCTGTTCATAATTGCCGGCAGCCGCGAAATATTACTGCTGCAACAACAGCAGCAATTACTGCAAACAGAAACCAGTGAACTGGAAAAAGCAGTATGGTTGTTCATGCTCACCTATCTCATTATGGAGCGGGGCAGTAATTTTAACCGCAGGGAATTTGTACGCAATAACCTGCTGCAGCTGGCAGGGCATTTCAATCTCTCCTATGAAACCATACTGGCATTATTTTACGATGCGTGGTGGCGCTATAAATCATCGATGCCTGAAACAGGGTTGGGCAGTTATATTAAATCCCTTTACGAGGAACTAACTGTTACCCCCCAACGAAAACACATCAGCAGCGGTGATCCATCTTACAAAAAACTGATGGCAGATACCGGGGAACAAATTAACGTGCTCCGTTATTATTTGTTATATGGCGCTATTCCATGGTGGGCGCCGGGCGTTACCCCTGCATCATTGCAACAGATGTTTGCAAATACCGGCTACCGTTCCGCCGCTTCATTAAAGCAAATGTTGCAGGTAGTATTGCAGCACCCAACTGCCGCCGGCAGATGGAATAACCTGATGCAAACAAATGCAGCTGTTGTAGAAAAAACCAGGTATTTACAGGAGATAAAAAACTGGGCGGACAACACCATTGCTGCGGCGCCATTCGCCCCGGATACTGCTACAAAGCGGCTGTTGCTCCGCGATGTGATCCTGCACTTACTCACTTACGGCAGTATATCATGGTGGGGCAAAGCATATGCACACTTTTCACTGAACAGCTTACTGGAGCAGCTGGCAGACCAGCATCCGGATCAAACGCTCACCATACTGGAATATGCCGCTACCCTGCCTGCCGCCATGCAGCGGTTGGTAACGGGTGTAAAGCCTGCCGTATTTTTCCGGCTGCTGAAAACCAGCGGTATGAGCACTGCTGCAGAAGAAGTATATGATAACGTATATACGTTGCTGATAGCCGTGCAACAGTTTGTTTCTATAACTGCACAGCCACTGGAACATTTTATATTGCAAGCCATCTGGCAGTCGCTTGCCGCTACCCGCTATCGCCGGATCAATAAGGAAATACTGCTGCAACACCTGTTCCTCCCCGCCTGGTCGGCAGCTCCTGTAGCAGCGCCACGAATGATCCGGTTCCTGCTGCAGCAGTTGCTGCCCGTCATTAACCATCTTTCGGGGAACACCATACTGGCCAGCGACCTGCAGGCATGGACATTTCCAATGGCCACGGTGCAGGGAACGGAGCGTTTGCCGGCACAGCTACCGGTATCGCCACAAACCATTACCCAATGGCTGCGGCAATTCCTTAGCACCGGCCTGCTGCCGGCAGCAGCAGGTAATACCTCCGCCAGCTATGCCGCCCGCCTACTGCAATGGCTATACGAATATCATGAAGCGCACATAAAAATATTACAGGACAGTATTACCTTATCACCGTTACTATTTGTGCAGCTGGAGGAACTATTCCTTCAGCTGGAGCCGCATATTGAACCGGTACAGGCGCTGCTGCAACCCTGGCTGGACAAAATAATTGCTGCGGATCACCTGTCTGCCGGCGGCGGTACATTCACAGGCGGCATATTTACAGCGGGCGGTGTATTTGCTTCCGGTAACTCTTCTGGCACTGGCGGCGCATTTGCCGGCGATGCAGCCGGCAGGCGCCATCAACCGGCAGTAGCTTACCGTTCATTGCTACAGCGTATGCAACGCTATACCGCCATTACTGCGGAACGCCAGCAACAGGAGATCCTGGAAGAAGCCAGGCAGTTGCTGACCGTATTCCTTACCCGCCACCGGCTGCCGGAAAAACTGGGGGCTTTATCCTTATCAGCTGCCAATGAAATCATTAAGGCAGCGGTGATCCTGTTATTTAATGCAGTGCCGGGTATACTTCAGCAGCTTTTCAGCAGCTACCGGCAACAACTGGCAGCAAGGCTACAGGTATACGGATTGTTCTCATTTTATGCCGGGGCGCCCGACAGCCATATCCGGCAAAGCCTGGATGTATATGCCGTGCAGGATAGTTTACTGCTGCTACAGGAATCTGCCGGCAGTAGCAGTAGCCAGGATGGTATTACAGATCTGCGGAAGGCGGTCCGTTTCTATAGGCAACGCAGCCGGCAGGAAAGAAAGTTATTCTACAGCAAAATATTACAGCATACCGCGCTCATAGAGCAAATGGCGCAACATCTTGATGAGGCTTCCTTCCTCGACATCATGCAGGATGCGCCCCTCGGGTGGACCGCCAACGCCACAGATGCGTTGCATGAGCTGCAACAGCTGCTGGAGGGAATGCTTCCCGGCAGCCAGGAAAAAATACAACTGCAACAGGTGTTCCGGCGTTTTCACTTGTTACTGTTAGGTGCGCATCTGCATGTATATGACGCCCGCAGTTATGCCCTCCGTTTCCTTGATTTTATAAAAACGGCGGCGCCGGGAATTGCAGGTATCCTGACGGCCAGGCTAGTGAAGAGCGCGCAACAACCGGAAGCACTATCGCATACGCATATACGCCATGTGATGCCGGCATTACAACAGGAAGCACAATTATCCGTTAACGCGGAACGGCACCGCACATTGCTACGGGAAAGCTTATACGAAAAAGACCGGCAGCAGGTTGCTGCCGGAACGGCCAACGATCCGGAAATGCCGCCACAGGATCCGGAAAGCTGGTCTAAAGTTAAGAAACCGCCGCTGGATACCATTTACACCGGTAATGCCGGCCTGATCCTGCTGCATCCTTTTATCCCCTATGGCTTTAAACGTGTTGGCCTCGTAAACGATGAAGGCTTTGTAAACAGGGAGGCGCAGCATCGCGCCATACACTTGTTGCAGTATATGGCTACGGGGAAAGAGGAACATGCAGAACATGAACTCGCGCTCAACAAAATATTATGTGCATTGCCACTGGAAGAGCCCGTACCGGCGGAAGTGCTGCTGACACCCGAAGAAAAACAACTCTGCGAAGAATTACTGAAAGTGGTGATACAGCGTTGGGAGAAGATGAACAATTCCTCCGTGGAAGGCTTCCGCGCGGCCTTCCTGCAACGCGATGGTGCGCTATGGGAGAAAGACGGCGACTGGTGGCTGCGGATAGAAGAACGCGGATATGACCTGATACTTCAAACCTTACCCTGGGGCATTGGTATGATCAAAGCCCCGTGGATGGAAAAAACAATTTATACAGAATGGGCATACAGTTAATAGCAGCCAATGCGGCTACATTGGAAAAAGAACTGGAATGGTTCCGGCTACTGGCAGCAGCGCGCATGCAGCATTACTTCCAGCAAACAGAGGTGGAATATCCCCCCGCACCGGATCTCACGGAAGATGATGCGGTGTATGCACAGATCATCAAACACTATAGCATGTCGCCTGCCGAACGGGTTATCCTGCTGCTTGCACTGATACCTCATATACAACCGGAGCTGCTGGATATTTTCTTTGTAAAGAACGCTACCTACGACAGGGGCTTTACAGAATTTGGCGGGATTAAAGGGCAGCTGCATGGCGGCTTTCTGCCCACCGGCGAAACAGCTGCATTTCTATTGGCAACCGATGGTTTGCAGCAACGGTTTAACCTGATCCGGTATTTCAGCCCCGATCATTTTTTCAGTAAACACCAGATCTTAGGTCTTACGCCGGCTGGCGATGAACCCTTGCTGAGCGGTACGCTGCATCTTTCGCAGGAATATCTCAGCCTGTTCACACAAGGCGTGGCCCACCGGCCGGATTACAATACGCAGTTCCCTGCAAAACGTATCGAAACGGGCCTCGGCTGGCAAGACCTGGTACTGGAGCCACATGCCATGGAAGAAGTGGAAGACATCCGTACCTGGATAGAACATGGCAATACACTTTTGCAGGATTGGGGTATGAGCCACAAAATAAAACCGGGTTTCCGCAGCCTTTTCTATGGTCCGCCGGGAACGGGAAAGTCGCTCACCGCCTGCCTGTTGGGGAAAACGTTTAACATGGAGGTGTATCGCATCGACTTATCGCTGGTGGTATCAAAATTTATTGGTGAAACGGAAAAGAACCTGGCGCGGGTGTTCGACAGGGCGGTGAACCAGCAATGGATCCTGTTTTTTGATGAGGCGGATGCTTTGTTTGGAAAACGCACCCAAACCTCCTCTTCCAACGACCGTTATGCCAACCAGGAAGTAGCTTACCTGTTGCAACGGGTAGAAGATTTCCCCGGCGTGGTAATACTGGCCACTAACCTGAAAGCCAATATAGACGAAGCATTTGCAAGACGCTTTCAATCGATGATCCATTTTTCCATGCCGGGTCCCGAACAGCGGTTGCGCATCTGGCAGCAATCGTTTCCTCCTCATATATTGCTGGAAGATAAACTGAACCTGGAAGAGACCGCCCTCAAATACGAAATGGCCGGTGGTACCATTATCAACGTAGTACGCTACAGCTGCCTGATGGCGCTGAAACGCGGCGATAAAACCATCCGGCAGAAAGATGTACTGGCGGGCATCCGCAAGGAGTTTGGGAAAGACGGAAAGATCGTATAGGCTACCCCTCTTCTCCTGCTGTTCACTCTTTGTCGTGGTATACAAACTTTCCTTGAACGGGTGCATTCCGGGAGATGCCGTTCCTGCCTGCCATATGATCGTCATTAACGAAAAAAACAGGATTATACTGATACCAGTTGCTCCACTCCCGCCTGTTTCCTTAAATTCATCAGCGCATACCGCACCCTTCCCAATGCGGTATTAATGCTGATACCAATGGTTTGTGCCATTTCCTTATAACTCAGGTCGGCATAGTAACGGAGAATGAGGGCTTCCCGTTGCAGTCCCGGCAGGCGGTCGAGCATCGTGTTGATCTCTTCAGTTACCTCGGCGCGGATCATATGGTGTTCCTGGCTATGCTCTGTCAGTTCCATATAATCGCCCAGTTCATCGTTGTAGCTAACAATAGTACTTGGCCGCTGATGGGCTTTCCTGAAATGGCTGATGCAGGCGTTATGCGCTATTCTTACGGCCCATGCCAGGAAACGGCTGTTATCTACATAGTGGCCTGATTGTAATGCATTCACAATCTTTATAAATACTTCCTGGAAAATATCTTCCGCCAGGCTCCTGTCTCTCACTAATAAAATAATGGTGGTAAAGATCCTGTTCTTATGACGGTATACCAATGCAGTAAAGGCTGCGTTATTTCCTGAAATATACAGGTGGATCAGCTCCTGGTCGGTAAGGTTGCTATATGGGTTCATACACGGTTTCGTAAAATTTTGGTCAATGAATGTTTTTAACAGGCCGCCCTGAACAGGGCAGCCCTTATATATCTGGTGGTTGTATTAGCCAACCTAGTCCTTGAGATTTAAATATTTTTTCACCTGGTTATAGTCGTTCCAGTTGATGCCTGCAGCAGACCTGGCAGTTACCCCGCCGGGAACAATCACGTACCTGTACTGGTAACGTTTATCCGTAGACGTGGTACTGATGGGTGCATTTGCAATCAGGTCAATAGCACCGGTATACGCCACAAATCTAACCAGGTAGCCATACTCATCTACATACGGTAACGGTTGTACGAAAGAAGTAGCCGCAGTACCAAGATTGATATATACGTTGATCGATGCGTTAGCCAGCAAAGACGCTGTTAACTTTGGCGCATCCAGGCTGGCGCCGTAGATGATAGTATTAATAGTACCATTCTGGTTCAGGATGGTATCTGCCGGTGCAAAAGCTACATCCTGCCAGGCGGAGTAAATAACATTGGCGCTGCCTGCCGCGCCTGAATCACCTTTGGGACCGGTGGCTCCGGGTACTCCCGCAGGACCCGCAGGGCCGGCTGGACCGGCCGGACCTTGTTCTCCGTCTTTGGAGCACGCAGCAAAAAATAATACCACCGCAGTGATCAATGCATAGGGCATAAAGCGTGTAACCTGTTTCATAATAACAATTGTTTGTTTTGTTTTTTATTTAATAATGAAAGATGAAAAAGTTAATGGCACTACCATACGTTCCGGGGACAGGTATCTCCATACTTATTACCCAGCAGGAAACCGATCATGATCTCATGAGTGCCCCTGCTTACCGTATTGAGGGAAGACGCCGTATAGTCGTACGAGTAGCCGATGTTAAACTGCGAGCTGATGTTAACCCCAAACATAGCAGCCACTCCATCGTTCACCCGGTAGGATGCGCCCAGCCAGAGGCGGTCGCGGTACATAAACCGGGCATTGATATCCACGCTGAACGGCATGGCGGTGATCATTTTCAGCATCACCGACGGCATTACATTCAGGTCGTCGTTTATCCATAACCGGTAGCCGGTAGTGAAGAACAGGTGCGGTACCAGTTTTCCGCTGTATACAGAATCGCCTGTCACTTTACCATTGCTGAATCCTATCTGCTGGGGGATGATGTTCTGTACCGACAAGCCGGCAAAATAATCTGCGGAGTACAGCCATAATCCTGCATTCACTTCGGGCTTCCACTTGTTCAGTATGCCGGAGCTGCTGCCCAATACCGGATCGGAGGGGTCAAAGAACTCCACGCGGCTGGCATCGAGGCTCACCTGCTGCATACCTATCCCAATGCCGGCACTCACACTGGTGCGGGGCGACAGGTTAATATGATGTGCATAAGCGCCAGTAACAGAGAAGCGGTTCAGCGGGCCTGTTTTATCATTCAGCACGGTTAGCCCCACACCCGGATGTGGGGACGGCGTAGTGTAGTCCTGCCAATAGGCCTTTCCCCGCGGGTTGCTTCCTTCCGGGTCAAAGCCGGTGGGCGAAGCCGTACTGTAATCCGATTTACGCAGCGGCCCCTGAAGGGTCATATACGTGGTTACCGGTGCTCCTTTCATCCCTACCCACTGATGCCGGTGACTGAAGCGCAGGTCCCAGTAATTTTCAATCCCGGCCAGCGCAGGGTTGATAATGAAAGGATTCATGATATACTGCGTGTAATGTGGCTGTTGCTGTGCATGGGTAACCTGCAGCAGCAAAACAAGCAAACCTGTGAGCACAATGTTTTTCATGGATCGGTGATTTTGGGTTAAACAGCCGGGCTGTTACTTTTTGATGATGGTAAATGCCGTTCTCCTGTTCTTCTGTCTTCCTTCCGGGTTGTCACTGCCATCTTCCAGGGTATTGGGCGCCACCGGCTGCGTGTCGCCGTAACCTATATAGGTAAGCCTGGATCTGTCGATACCTTTGCTTACGAGATATTCCACACAGGTTTTTGCACGGGCTTCCGACAAACGTTTGTTAAAGGCAGGCTTACCCTTGCTGTCCGTATGCGCGCTTAGTTCTATGTGCATATCCGGATTGGCTGTAAGTAGCTCTGCGAGTTTATCCAGTGAAGGGAAGGAACCTTCCTGTAGTGTGGCCTTATTGAAATCGTAGTACACATTTTCCAGTACCACCGGCGCTTCCGGTGTTATTAGTTTGGTAAGACAAAGCACCGGTACCGTCATGGCAGTGGTGTCTTCATTCACCGGAACGGAGATCTGTTGTGTGTTAGACGTATAACCATCTGCATTAGCTACTGCTTTCAGCGGTAAAAAGTCGGCTACCGTAAAAGCATAACTGCCATCGGCGGCGGTAGTGTGCGTATATACCACTTTGTTGTTCACCGTGTCAATTACATTAACAGCAGCGCCGGCCAGCGGTGTGTTGTTATCACAAGACACCACGATGCCGCTCAGCTGTTTCAGCGGCCGGTTCTTATGTACAAAGAATAGTTCCAGGCAACATTCTGCGGCACGGTCGGTACCAAGTAATACATCATCCAGTAAATTTTTATTGTTACTTCTGCTGGTAAAATAAATATCGTCCTTCACGGAGTTAACCGGGTAACCCATGTTCTCCGGTATCTTCCAGGCTCCAATCTTTCCTTTACTGGAAAAGAAATCGTATCCGCCCATACCGGTACGGTTATCTGTAGAAAACACCAGCGTTTGGGTAGCGGCATGGTAAAACGGCGCCTGCTCGTTACCAGCAGTATTGATCACATCGCCAAGATTGCCTGTTTGCAAGGGTTTCCCGGATTCATCGAGTGTGGCATACCATAAATCAAAACCCCCATAGCCATCGGCCCTGTCGCTTGCATACAGTAATGTTTTACCATCTTCGAGCAAATAAGGCTGCTGCGTGTTATTCCCTGCTGCATTCACTATAGCATCCATGATCACGGGATCGCTCCAGTTATCGCCGTTTTTATGCGACACATAAATAGCAGATACTTTTTTGCCATGATCAATATGCCAGCGGGTAAGGAACAACAGTTCCCCGTTGGGCGACAAACACGCCGCGCCCTGGTGCAATCCCTGCGGCTGGTCCAGTTGCAGCAGGCGGATATTGGACACCTGCCCGGCTTCATAATCGGCCGTATACAGGCGGTTGATATAGGTATGATTTTTCTGGAAAGAACTATCCGGCCTGGTGGAAGTAAAGATAAGGCGGTTGGCATTGCTCCACAGCGGCGCATAGCTGGCCCCGGTGGTATTCAGTGCAGGCGGCGCCTTCTTCACGCTGTATTCCGACAGGTCTTTTTTATCCAGTTGTGCGGTGATGAATTGCAGGTTCTGTAATTCGCGTGTAGCCGCTTCCGTGAATTTATCTTTGGCGGTATAGTTACCCAGGAAATTTTTAAACGCCTGGGCGGCTTCCGTGTATTTGGCAAGCGCCCGCAAAGACACGGCGTAATAGTAAGGCGCCAGCGGAAAGCCTGCGTTATCCAGCTCCATCACCGATTCGTAGTAAGGCGCTGCCTTGCCATAGTTGTGAAGGTTACGATAGCTCTCCGCCAGTTTGTATACGGCCTGCTGCTCGCTGCTCACCTTTACCGTTTTATTTTTTATCACAGACACCGCTGCATAAGGTTTGTAAGTATCGGGCTTTACCGTTTTGGTACGTGAGCCCAGGTATTTTTCATAATAGGTAGCTGCTGAATTGTAGTCTTCTTTACTGTAGTACTGATCTGCAGCCTTCAGGTAGTTGTAGGTAAACTGTGCATTCGACATCAGGCCGGCTAACAACCATGCGGAAGTAAATAGTATTTTTTTCATGAGATCGGGTTGCTTTTAAAAGTTGATTACAATCGTGGACAAACAAATTCCACATCCGGTGTTCTTACCGATCTGCGGCCTATGAACGTGAGCGATATTTCAAAGCTGTTGGAGCCATGCGCCATTTTACTGAGATCAGAAGTATTGATATCATAGCTGGCGCCCAGCATCATGTTCTTATAAATAAAACCGGCGTGGGTGGTGATGGCATCTTTATACCGGTAATTCATCCCCAGCAGGAAATCCGTACCAGCGGCGGCATTCAGCTGCCCGTAGGCGCCAATCATTTTCTCCTGTGCCGGGCCCTGCTGCATGAACAGGAAGTTGGGCGTAATACTGAGTATTTCCGACAGCGTTAATTTTACGCCGCCATGTACATTGAAGCGCATGGGAAAGCGGGCATCTCCCTTGGCGCTGAACTGGTCTTGCGGTTTGGTAAGATGCATCACCGAGAAACCGCCGTAGACATTAAAGTTCTTCCCGGGTGTGGCATCATAATAGAGCGCCCCGGCACCGGCGTCAAAAGAAGCGGCGGAATTACGGGTAAGCACGTCTGATACGGGGTTACCGGGATTGTATCCGGTAACAGGATTCCATTGTTCACCATAAGTGAGCTTCGACGGATCGAACCTGCGCTGGATAAAGCCCAGCTGCAGGCCAAAATTTAACTGGTGATAATGGGAAGCATCCAGTTTCACCCCTGTATAGGCAGCGCTTACGTACGCAGTGGTGTAGTTATAGCCGCCATCGCCGGCTGTTTGATTCAATACGCTGGCGCCTATATTAATATTCTTTGCCGTGGGTATTTCCCCGCTCACACCGTATGTTTTAAACGGGCTGATATTTCCCCACTGGGTACGGTAAATAGCCGATACGCGGTAGTCGCCGTCGAACACGCCGGTAAGTGCAGGATTTAACCATGACGGATATACGTAATACTGGGAAAAATGCGGGTCTGCCTGCGCCATTAACCGGGTACCGGCGCATAGTGTAGCAGCAAGGACAAGGAAGGTTGCAATAATGGTTTTCATCTGCAATACGGTTTTATGTGAATGATTTACTTTACCTGATAATGGTGACATATCCTGTTAGCGGCGTCATGCCTTTCCTGAGCCTGATTACATAGTAATAGGTGGCCAGCGGCAGCTGGTTGCCTTTGAACATGCCATCCCACGGAACGCTGTAGCCGGTGGAGCGGTATACCCTTTGCCCGTAACGGTTAAATACTTCCACGGTGCTTTCCGCATAATCAGCCAGGTTGCTGATGATCCAGGTGTCGTTCACACCATCTCCGTTGGGAGAAAAAGCATTGGGTGGCGCTACGGGTTTCAGCACCTTCACCGTCATGGCATCGCGGGCGATACAGCCGTGCTTACCGGTGGCGGTGAGCGTGTAAGTGGCGTCGTGCATGGCGGGTATCACCGGCGACAGCAACGTAGGATCGGGGAAGTCGGCAGCAGGATCCCAGGCAAACGTAAGGTTCACGGAATCGTTGGCTACCGGCTTAAAGCTCACAATGGTACCCTGCGCTACTACAAAGGAGGGCCCGGCATCAATCACCGGCTGAAGGTATACGATCACCTTGCTGCTATAGGCAGATGATCCGCAACCCGACTGATTTGCTACCTGCAACTGCACACTGTATTCACCAGGTGCGGTATATTTTTTTACCGGATGTTGCTCTGTAGAAGTGGTGCCATCGCCAAAGCTCCACTCCCATTTATTGATAGTACCGGTAGGATCTGTACTCTGATCTGTAAATACATTATCGGCGCCCTGGCAAAGTGTATCGGGCGTTACTTTAAAGGAAGCCACCGGTTGGCCATAGAAGGCGCTTAATGTTTTAGTAGCGGAGTCTTTACAACCATAAGCAGTAGTTGCTACCAGTTGCACATCAAACGGTCCGAAGGCTTTGTACTGCCAGGTGGGATCTTTTGCCGCCGAGCCGGCGCCGCCGTCGCCGAAGCTCCACTGGTAAGAAAGGGACGACTTATCTTTTACTGTAGTGAGATTGGTAAATGCAGCAGTGCCATCAGGCATGCAAACTTTTGCTGGCAACGTAAAATCCGTCACCGGCAGTTCATGCACGGCTACCATGGCTTTGGCGGTGTCGCTGATACAATTATGATCACTTACGGCTACCAGCTTCACGAGGTAATTGCTGTCTTTCTGGTAAGTAATGGTAAACGGATTGTTATTGGTGTTATTCCGCAGTGTACCATTTGCGAGGTCCCATTTCCAGTTGGTGATGTTACCTGCGGAGATGGTAGACTGGTCCGTGAACACCGTATTCTGGCCCAGGCACAGGCTTGCCGTAGCGGCAAAGGCTGCAGCTGGTTTTGGGAATACTACCTGTGTGGTGGAGATGGAATCGGTGCAACCTGCATCAGTGGTAAATATGTACCATATGGTGTGCGTACCGGCGCCTGCCACCAGGGGTTTGAAATTACCTGCGGAGTCGGTACCGGGGCCGCGGTAGAAACCTTTACCGGCCACACCGTTCAGTATGGAAGCCTTGCCTATGGCTATGGTACCCGGCGTGTTCACGCAAACGCCGTTCAGTGCGGCATAAGCCAGTTGCGGTTTCAGTTTAAATGTAGCCGTTACCGTAGTATCTTTCGTACAGCCCTTATCGGTAGTTACGCTGTACTTAATACTGTAGGTACCAAACTTCGTATAGGCGTGGGTGGGATCTTTTGTCACCGAGGTATTGGGATTGGTAGTAGTAGCATTGGCATCGCCAAAGTTCCAGGCATGAGCGCTGATGATTTGCGCATCCGGCACGGTGGCCCCGCTGGTAAACTGCACCTGGCCTCCCACCGGCAGGCAATCGCCTGGATAGGCGAAGAGTGGGCTCGGTTTGGCATACACCGTTATGGTTTTGGATACCGTGTCGCTCACACAGCGGTCGCTTACCTTCACTACGTGTTGAATGGTGTAAGTGTTATGTTCCTTATAAGTGATCGTTTGAGTTGCGCCTGTGGTGGCGTTCAGCACCGAGTCGTTGCCAAAATTCCAGTACCACGATTTCAGCGGCGCCGTTCCTCCATAGGTAGCCTTATCCGTAACTTTCAATACCCCAGCCTCGCAGAGCGCATCCATATCTGTGGTAAATGTGGCCACCGGTTTAGCCACAGCGGCCACCTGGAAGGAGGTATCTCCCACACATCCATCTCTCGAAATAACAGTCAGCTTTACGGCAGCATTGCCTACGGGAAATACCTTTCCTACCTGCATACCGCTGTCTTTCACCGCACCAGGGAACTCCCACTGCCAGCGGTCTATCAGCGGATCTTTAAGGCTGGTATCTCCCTTAAAATAAACAGTATCCAATGTACAACCCGTGTAGGAATAAGTCATTACTGCACGCGGCTTGCCTTTCACCGGTATGGTGAATCCTACCTTTTCCGTGTTGTTACAGTTTTCAATGCTGGGATGGGTGGACATTACCGGCACATCATACTCTCCTATTGCGCTGAACTGGTAAGTACCGGGCAGGGAATATTTATAATAGGTGATGCCATTTACCAGCACGGTACCTGTGCTTACCGGCGCATTCACCGTTACGTCTGCATTAGGTGTAATAGCGGCGCCCAGCGTGCTGAGCTTCCATACCATTTTTGTAGGCTGGTAGGCCATTAAAATGGATAGCTGCACCGGCGTATTGGTACAGGTAAAATCATTGGATGTTTTAGATGTATCGTAAGTGTTATGAATTGATCCTATAGCATTCAGGTTATTGATCAGCGTGCCTGCATTGTAGCCGTAGCTTTCCACACTGCCCACACCGTAGGTAACGGCAGTAAACGCGGAATCGCTGCTCACAATACATTGCGCGGGTGTGGCCGGCCATCGCTTCACCACTACCGTATACCCGTTGAGGTTAGGATGCGGGTAAGAGTAGTCGAACAAAGGGCTGCCATCTATCCTCAGCGATGGAACGCCTGCCGTGGGAATGATCATGGTGAGATAATTCGTTTCTATAAACTCACGGTCGTTCCGGTAAAACCCGATCCGTTTGATGGCCTGTTCTATAGGACTCAGGTACACCATTTCCGGATCTCCCAGTCCGCCGGTATTGCCACAGGCGCCGGAGGAAGACATAAACTGCGCTACCAGCACCGGTTTATCGGATTCTATGAAATCAGCGGTATTGCTAACAAACTCATAGTAGGAATTGGCGATCAGGCCGGTAAGGGTAACGCCATTCCTTTTCACTATGGTGGCAGGATCTTTCACTACTACTTTATAAATATTATACTGCAGGGCTGATGGCAGGTCATCTTCGGAAGTAGGCGCAGTCAGATAGCGTTTGCCCCATGCCTGGAAGGGAAAGATCTGCTGGATATTATTATCACCGCTGCTGTTGGAGTTGTTGCAGGTAATGGCGGTACGACTGCTGCCGGAAAATACAGCTACGGGATAACACTGGCCCATGGGGTTACCGATGGACTTGATAGTAGTACCTGTAAGCTGTCTTCCAACCCCGCCGCCCTGCGAGGCGCCTACCAGCTGGTAAATATCGCCACGGTTCAGTGTAACGGTGAAGGGCACACCGGGAGGGCGCCCGTTACGGGTTAGCACAGAAGGCGTAATTTCCACCACGGTATTATTCTGGTTGGCAATTACAAACATCCAGGAGAAACAATCATCTGCATAGTTCTGCATACTGTTCACCGAAATGTAGGAATAACCCCATGTTTCTTCCGGCATCAGCATAGTAGCGCCGGAAGAAGCGCTGCCATAAATATGCGCGTAGGCAACAATAGGTACATTACTTTGTATGTGAATAGACTTGCCGGTGAAAACGCCTTCACCACCCGTACCGCCAAAAGAAGGCGGCAGGGAATACAGGCGCGCATCAATAGCGCCTGATTTTGGGATCAGGTCGGAAGCAATCACCGTATTAGCCGGTATACTGTAAGTGCGCGTCCACGCAGTACCGGTGATACTCACCGTAACAGTAGCAGGTTGTTCCGCGCTTAAATACAGGATCATTTCCTGGCTGTTGCTCTGCCCCATTTCCATGAACTGGTGATGTCCGTAGCCCACCCAGAAATCCTTCCCTTTGTTGGAAAGGTTCTGGGCGTATGCAACATTGGCTACGAACTGAAACAGGATCAGGGATATGGCAATGCAAAGCTGTTTACAATATATTAGTTTGGTTGACATCTGCTTCAATTTTTCATCTTGAAATGATTATTGTTTGATGATCATCTTCGACGTCGTTGTACCATCTTCAAAAATGGTATTCAGCATATAAGCCCCCCGCTGGATATCCTGTACATCCAGCTGGTTATATTTCCCGGAGCCCGCCACCCGCTTGATGGTTTTGCCATCCATGGCATACAGTACCAGTTGATGAATGGATTTCCGCGACTGTATGGTGAGGGAGCTGATCACGGGATTGGGATACACCTTCACGGAACTTTGCAGCATCAAAAGGCTGTCGATATCCTGGCGTATGGGCCGGGTAGCTGCATTGGCACGGGGCCAATGCAACATCCAACACCCAATGACAAACAGTAACAACATCGCTATGCTTACTTTTTTCATAGAACTGTTTTTTAGCGGATCAGGTTAATCACTCCTTTCTTCTCTGTTTTACTTCCGTCGGTAAGGGTAAGATGGCATACGTAGATGTATACGCCGGAAGGCAATGCCTTTCCTTTGTAGTTGCCATCCCATCCGGTGGACTGGTTATTGGATTCGAATACTTTCTCTCCCCACTGGTCGAAGATGGTGATGTGCAATGTTTTAATGATATAGCCGTATACCAGCAGCACATCGTTCTTTCCGTCGTTATTAGGTGTGAACGTATTCGGGATATAGATGCCATCCGGTAAGGTTTTACCTTCTGCAGGCAGTGATGTTTTGTCTTCGCAACCTTTTGCACGTACCATCAGTTTCACTGTTTGCACCGGTTGTAACCCGTTCACGATATGTACCAGTCCTTCCCTGCCGGAAGAGGGCAATGTCCAGGTGGCGCCGCCATCAAGGGAAATTTCATACGCCGTGGCATTGGCTACCGGCTTCCATTTGAAGCGGATCATGTTCACGCCTACGCTGTCTATCGTTACCACCGGTGTTTCCAGTACCGGCAATACATGCACAATTGCTTTTGCGCGGGCAAGTCCGGGGCATCCGTGGGTGAGTGTTTCCAGGTAGTAGTTGCCGTCGGCAGCAATGCTATTGATCGTATAGTCGTTACCGGTATGCAGCAGGTTACCGCCCGATGGTGCATCGTACCAGTTGTACAGTACGCCTGGTTCAGGGTCTTTGGCAGACAGCGTAACATCCGTGCCGTTACATACTGTCATAGAATCTTTCACTATCCGGGCTATGGCGGGCGCATATACTTCCACTTCCTTAGTGGTATCGCCTACGCAGCCTTCTGCTGCCACAATGCTCAGCTTCACTTCTTTGATACCCGGGTACCTGAAGTACTTCGTGGTATCTTTTGCAGATGACATGGTAGAGTCAGCGAAGTTCCATTTCCAGGTGCTGATGCCCACGCCATTGCTGGTTGTAGCTACTCCTTTGAACAGTGCCGCATCGTTCAGGCAACCGGTATAATCCACGCTGAAGTCTACCACCGGTGCTGGAATCACCTTGATCTGCAGGATACTTTCAAAACTGTTGCTGCAGCTTTCTATATCCGGATGCGAGATCAGGATGGGCACTTCGTACAGGCCCGGTTTGCTGAAGATGTAATCGGCCGGGATAGTAAAGCGATAATACTTCCGTTCGTTGCTGATCACTGAATCCACTGGTACCGGGTTGTTTTGCACGATATCTGTTTTGGGAGACAGGCTGGCCACCTGGCTGAACTTCCACGTGATGGCAGTAGGTTTCACCGGTATCAGCATAGAGAAGCGGAATGGTGTTTTAGCGCAGGTGTAGGTGTTGTTCTGACCACTGTTGTTCATTACGTTATTGAATGAAGGCAGGATGTTCAGATTTTTCACCAGGGTGCCCGCATTGTAGCCATAACTTTCCACACTGCCGAGACCATAGGTAATGGCCGTAAACGCAGAGTCGCTGGTAACTGTGCACTGTGCAGGAGCCGCCGGCCAGCGTTTCACCACTACCGTATAGCCGGTAGCGTTAGGATGCGGGTAAGTATGATCGAAGGTAGCGCTGCCATCGATCAGCAGGGAGGAAACACCTCCCGTTGGTATGATGAGGGTAAGATAATTGACAGTAATAGCTTCCTGTGTATTGCGGTACAGGCCCACTTTTTTAATGCCTTGTTCCACCGGGCTCAGGTAAATCATTTCAGGATCGCCGTTGCCGCTGGTGTTGGGGCAGCTGCCGCTGGACGACATGTACTGGGCTACCATCACCGGCTGGTTGGCTTCAATATTGTCGGCCGTACCACTTTCAAACTGGTAGAACCGGTTATTGATCAACCCTGTTAGCGTAGCGCCGTTCACTTTCACTACCGTTGCCGGGTCTTTTACCAGCACGCGATAGATGTTGGTCATGAAAGAATTGGCTGCCCCGCTGGTGGAGGTAGGCGCCGTGAGATATTTCCGGCCCCATGCCTGCGACGGGAAGTTTTGCTGGATCAGGTTATCGCCTGAGCCGCCGGTTTCAATACCGCAACCAATACCGGTACGGCTGCTTCCGGAGAACACCGCCATCGGGTAGCATTTTCCATCTTCATTAATTACCGACCTGATATGGCTGCCGGATAAATCGTATCCTTCGCTGCCACCGCCGGGCATCATAGCCCCCAGTACCTGGTACACCTCTCCTTTATTCAGTGTAACCGTGAACGTTGTATTGGCTGGTTTACCGGCAAGCGTGGGTACGGAAGGTGTAATTTCCACTTTGGTATTATCATAGTCTGCTATCACATAGAACCATGAATAGGTGTCTGTGCTGTAGTTCTGCCTGGATGAAAGCGTAGCATACTCATAGCCATAAGTACCTACCGGCAGCAGCATAGTGGCGCCGGAAGAAGCGCTGCCATAAATATGCGCATAGGCAACAATGGGCACATCACTTTCAATGCTGATGCCTTTATCAGATAACCCCTCTTCTATAAGACGCGCATCATTCAGGCCGCTCTTTGGTATTATTTCAGTAGTGATGGTTTTGTTGGCCGGGATATGATAGATCCTTTCCCAGCTGGTGCCATTAATACGAACGGTTACATTGGAAGAATCCTGTGCATTCAGGTACAGTACCATGTTTTGCGAGTTATCACCGGAGAAGAACTGGTGATGACCATAGCCCACCCAGAAACGGGTACCGCGGTTAGAGCTGTCGGCCGGCTGTAATAACTGCGAGGTGGCTGTACCACCATTCAGCCCCGTGAATTTATCCGGGAAGTGAACAGCGCTGTCCCTGATGATATTCGGGATATCATACACATGACTCAGCGAGTCTACCACCCATGTATTGGAACTGTCTGTACGTCCCATACGGATGTCTTTCTGACGCCTGATATAACCCTGCCATGGATCTATATAATACTGATCGATGTTAAAGTTGTACTTACCGGCTGCAGGCGTTACATCCACATCGGTGTAGAAGTACATAAAATCCCTGCCCGTAGCCAGGTTTGGCGGCTTAATGCCGGAGTAGCGCCTTACCGCAATGTTAGCCGGTATAGCCGTTCCCGCATTCCAGGTAATTTTTGTTACGGTATCGGTACCGAACATAAATGCTTGGGTAACGCCAGGCGCTGCAGCAGCCGGGAATGCCGGAAGCACCGGTGGCACAGATGTTGGCAGGAACTCATAAGCGCCCATATCCGGTACGCCTTCTGTAAGCTTCACCGCTCTTGCAGCGCCGTTGATGTCTTTATCGTTGCCTTCTATCTGCACGCCGCGGCCATGAATGGCCCATACTTCAGGACTCGCCACGGCAGGCTGCAGGGTGGAATCGTCGGTAAATGCAGGTTTGTATACAATTGAATTGATATCCAGCGTATCTGCGGTGATATAATCATGCAACGTAGCATAGCTGCCTGCCGGTGTAAGTTGTTTTACCAGCACGGTACCTTTTGTATACAGGGTATTATAATCGCTCTTCAGGTAAAGCGGGTTGGCAACATACATGGCCACCCCGCTGGTATCTGAAGCAAAGATGTTGTTCTTGATCTTTACATTACCGTAATAAGATGCGGTATGCCTGAAGTAAGCGGCATAGTTATCTCCGGTGGTAGTGGAGCTGTTCAGCACCGAGTTATTATAATAATTCAGGTTAGAACTGCTTTCGCTATAGATACCGTAAGCGTTCACACCATTGGCTTTCAGGCTGATCACGTTATTGGAAATGGTGGCGCCGTCGGCCTGGTATAATTCCAGTCCGCGCACTTCGCCGGTAATATTTCCCCTTGCGGTGATCCTGTTGCCGGACACAATACCTTTTACGCCGGCATCGGAGCTGGCATAGTAGAGGTATATACCATGTACATCATCGGCAGTAGCCGCTACTTTTATTTTATTGGCAGATACCGAGTAGCCGTTACAGTTATCTGTGTAGATACCGTAAGCATCGGAGGCCATGTTGCCGCCCAGGTTCACCTTGTTGCGAAGTATCATCACACTGTCTGCATACTCCACGTACAAGCCATATACGTATGGTTTTTCAACAATATTGCTGTCTATTACCAGTCCGCGGGCAATGGCACTGTAGCCGCCTGCCCAGTATACGCCGTTCGATCCGTTGGAAATGGTATTACCGGTGATCACGTTGCCGGCGCCTGTACATTCATCCGCATAAATACCGCTTACACCGGTACCGGTGCTGGTACTAACCGGCAGCGGAATGGCGCAGCTGGCGATGCTGTCGTACGATGATGATTTGGCATATACCACGGCTCTTGCATTGGTGGTACCCGCGGGTTTAATGGTAATGGCCTTCCAGGTAACATAGTCCACGCTATCCAGCTGCAATACATAATTCAACGCAGCAGTGCCGGTGTAAGTAAGCGTTACTGCCGCAGCGCTGTTGGTTTCGCTTTGGAAAGTAACCCTGTTCGCGGCGGAAGCGCCGGGGATATGATGCATGGTCACCTGTTCCGTATAAGTGCCTGCCTTTGCGAGGAAGGTAACGGGACCGGCTATACCGCATTCCAGTTTGGAAACAGCGCTGCTGAACGACTGGAAATTAGTAGCGCTGGTAGGCGCTGCCGGGTTAATGGTATAAGTGCCTGCCAACAATGGCGGGTTCAGGTTGGCCTTCACCACGGTAGAATAGGCACTGTCTGTACCTCCGCAGATGATCAGGCAGCGGTAGTAATTTTCTACGCCAATGGTAGTATTGAACACGCTCACATACTGCGAATCGCTGGCAATTACCCATGGCCCCGCAGCGGAAGCGGAACGCTGCCACTGGTAGGTTTGGGTGCCACCGGTACTGTTGCCGGTAAGGTCCAGTTTAATATCAGTGCCCATACATACCGGCGTAATGGGGAATACTGTAGCAGTACCCGGTACTACCGGTTTGCTGCAATTGGGAACACTTACTTCATAAGCGCCCATATCCGGTTTCGTAGTGCTCCTGGTTACACCAAGGATATCTGTGGTGATTCCTACGGGTGTACCGCTATTATCCAGCGGAGATATCACTGTAGCGAAATTGTCTGCTACCGGGTCTGCAAACACCGGCTGGATGGAAAGCGAATTACTATCCAGTTTGGTAGCAGCCGTCCATGCTCCCAATGTAGCAGCACCCGTACCTACATAAGCGGTATTGTAACTGCTTTTTACATAGATATCATTGTAGTTGGAAGCAATCACCGTACTGGTACTTATACTCAGCCCTGTCCTGTTTCCTTTACCAGCCCTGCTAATATCCAGGATGTTATCAAAGAAACGGATACCCGTAGCGGTGCCCGACTGGTAGAAACCATAGGTAGTGCTGGAAGATGTGCTCTTAACATCATTCAGCGCAATAGTATTATGATAATAGTATACATAGTCGGCGCTGTAATTGGAGAACCCGTATTGTGTGCCCTGGCTGCGGAAATCGTACACCACGTTATTAAAAACCTTTGCCGGGTTGGTAGCGGTAGCATCTGCAGAAGAGAACTCCAGTCCATAAACAGCCGAAGTAGCATCAGGTGCGCCACCCAGTAAGTTGTGGATACGGTTATTGCTTATTATCACATCCGCTCCCCTGTTATCAACGCTGATACCATATACCGAGTAGCTGTTATTGGTACGGCCAGGTCTTGAAATATCATTATGATCTACCAGGGTGTTGGTAGTATAGCTTACTGTAATACCTGATTCATAAAACTCTTTGATAGTATTATAGCTGATGGTATTGCGGGTAGCAATGGATGCAGTGGCGCCGTAAACAAGCACGCCATTGTATCCGCCCGTAATGGTATTCCGGGTAATGAGGTTGCCATCACAGTTATTGTCCGTACCGGTAGTAGGACTGGATTCGCTGCCGTTGATCACGATACCTGCAAACTCATTGTAAGTAGCCGTTTGATCGGTGATGATGTTACAACGACGGATAGTATTGCTGTCTGCATTACTTAGCATCTGCACGCCATAACCGTAGTCGTCGCTGGTAGCGTCTATAGTAAGACTATCGAATGTAATATGATCTGCGCCGCGCAATTTTATCACGGCTCTTTCATTGTTATCGTCAGGCGCAAATTTTATCGTATTGCCGTTACCGTTAAAGGTGATGGTATTAACAGCGGAGGTACCTGCAATAGAATCCAGGATCAGCTGTTCCAGGTAAGGACCGGAGCCTGGCACTACGTTCAGCACTACCGCTCCCTGGATACCACATTCCATAGCCGCTTTGGCCGCATTGAAACTGGTAAAGTTGGTGGCGGTAGCAGGTGCATTTTTATTAATGGTGTAAGCGCCGCCGGGGAATGCCTGGTTCACCGTAAGCAGTATGGGCTGCGAGTAGGCAGTATTACCACTACAGGTAACGGCTACACGATAATAAGCGGTGGTGGCAGCAGTGATCACGGTGTCCGGGTTAGTGAGTACGTTCCCGATGTTGGTATAAGGGCCTGCTGCGGCAGTTGATTGCTGCCACTGGTAAGTTTGCCCCAGGCCAATAGAATTATCTGTGAGCGACAATGCCACCTTCCGGTTCACGCATATCACATTAGGGCTCACCTGGGCATTACCTGCCAATGGCGGGGCTGTACAGGGGCCGGGTGTAAACTCATACGCGCCAATATCCGGTGTGGCAGCGCTTCTTACCGCATTATTAATATCCACGGTAATATTTACCGGTGTTCCTTTATTATCGATAGATGCGTTGGCCGGCTGGTAGTTGCCGGTTCCGGCAGATACAAACAAAGGGTTGGAGCTCACTGAACTGGTGTCCTGCCCGGAAGCGGTTTGCCAGTCGAGCAATGCCGCGTTGTTAGCGCCGAAGTAGCCAACATTACTGGCGCCACCACTGGCTGCCAGGTAGTAATCGTTCCTGTTGGCATGAATAGTACCATTGGTGGCGGCAAAGTAAATACAGTATTTGCTGCCGCCGCCACCGCGGGTTACTGCAATAAGGTTATTCAGAAATTCGATACCATCTGCCTTGGAGGTCTGGTAAAAACCACGCGCCGTATAGGTGGTGCCGGTAGTGGAAGCCCCATCCAGTGCGATGGTATTGTGGTAATACCAAACGTTATCGGATCCTGAATTGTAGATGCCATAGGCATCTCCCTTACCACTATAATTATACATCAGGTTATTGCTTACCACGTTTTCCAGTTGCGCCAGCGCATCGGTGCTGCTGAAGTAAATACCATATGCAGCACTGGTGCTGTTAGGCGCACCGCCAAAAGGGTTACTGATAATATTACGGGTAACGTTTGCTTTTGTACTGAGGTTGGTAAAGTAGATACCATAGAAGGTGCCTACACCGGTACGTGCAGGGCGACTGATATTATTATTTTCTATCAGCGTATTAAAGGAACCGGTTACATAGATACCGTAGCTGTAGAAGTTACGGATCTTATTGCCGGTCAGTTTATTATTACCATTGGCGAAGCTATTGCTGCCCGTTAATGCGATGCCATAATAGCCGCCGTTGATAACGTTATCAGAGAAAGTATTGAAATCGCATTTGGCTTCCCCGGTGGTGGTAACGGAAGAATTAGAACTGCTGATAACGATACCGGCATTGCTGGTAGCGCTGGCAGTGGAATCCAGCAGCACGGTACAGTTGCTGATCTTATTATAATCGGCATCGTTGGTAAGATGTACACCCCATCCGTTGCTGGCGCCAATGGTTTGGATCACCAGGTTGTTAAATGTAAAATAGTCGGCGTCCGACAGGCGGATCACTGCCGGCGCTGAGGAAGTACCTGCATAAGTTATCGTATTGCCGTTACCGTTAAAGGTAATAGTGTTGGTGGCAGAAGCGCCCGGCACAGGGGTAATCAGCAACTGCTCATTATACGGACCGCTGCCTGGCGCTACATTGAATACCACCGCATTATTAATTCCGCACTTGATCCAGTTGTAGGCGTCGTTAAAGGAGGCGAAGTTACCACTGCCGGTAGGCAGGGCTTTATTAATAGTAAAAGTACCCGACACCGCCACCGGGGAAGTTACCGTTACTGCGTTGGAAGTAACCGTGCTGTTGGAAGTAACACAGGTTACGTTACAGCGGTAATAACTGGTAGCCGTTTGTGTGGCGGTAAGCCGGTTGGTAGTATCGTTGGGGATATTGGTCCAGGTATTGTTATCAGTGGATTTCTGCCACTGGTATTTAATACCTGATGCAATGGTAGTACCGGACAGGGTGATCGTGAATTGCCCGTTCATACAAACGGTAGCAGGATTAGCGGTAGCCGTACCTGCAACAGGCGTGCCGGTACAGGCTACGGCAGGCGTCCAGGAAAAGATCACATCCGGGCGGGTGGTCATGGTACCGGTGTTGCTGGTACTGGAAGTACCACACAGGTAGTTTTGCCCGTCTGTACGATAGGTATGCGATCCGTTAAAGGACAATCCTGTTGTATAAGGTACTTCCGGGTTGTTAGTGTAGGTAGTGCGGGTATCTGAATCGGGCGCGCCGTTACATATTTCCACTACAATGTTATCTGTTCCGTTCCAGAAAAAGCCCGACGTAAAAGGCAGCACATTGGTGCCCATTTGCGGAAGATAACTGATGGGGCCATACACCTGGTTGGTGATGGTAACCCATTCCGTACTGCTCAGTGAGGTATCGGCAGTAGTGCCGATCTTAATGGTATACTGCTCAATGGTATCCACGCCATTGAGATTAAGCACCTTATATTTCAGCCCGCTGATCACGCCGGCATTCATGCCAGCTGCATGCAGCTCTGAAGCGCGGTAGAGGTATTGTGTGCGGGTACCTTCATAATAATCCTGTAACGGGCACGGATACCCGGTGTTGCTGTTACCGGCGGTACTTTGCCCGATGCTGATATCTGTTTGCGCCCACAACCGGCACACCATCATCAGCAATATGCCTGTCAATAGTGTTGTTTTATATAGATAGTGAACAGTACAATTTCTCATATGAGGCTATTTGAGTTTGGTTGAATGCAATTAGAATCCCTGCCAGTTGATCCATGATTTACCATCGCGGGCGCTTACCATGTCGTAGGTAAGGGCGCTGGTTTGTACCAGGTAAAAACCCATCGGGTCAGCCATGAGCGCTCTTGTTTTATTGATCGGCGTTCTGTCGGCGGGCAAAGCGCCGTACAAACCATTATCATTAAAAATGATCCTGCCATCGGAGGTATAGGTAGGCGCATCATAACCGGGGCCGTAGGAAATCACATTACCGGATTCTCCTTTTATCGCAAAGCCCAGTAGGTCCAGCGAAGTACCGGGGCCATCTATCTGCGGGTAATAAGTAAGAAAAGCATATGACGGCAGGCTGGTGATGTTGCAGGCATCATCTTTACCATTCACATGAAACCCGTAATAGGTAGCCCAGTAGCTTTCGTTCTGTAAAGCATACCGGTACCATCTCCTGGGAGCGCCGGGATCTATGGCCAGCGGCCTCACGGTTTCGGAGATGGCAGCTGTTTTACCGCCAACGGTAAATGTGATGGCGCCATTGTTCCACTTCACCTGGTCAAAACTGCTGATGGTAATGGTGCTGTCGGTAAAGGCGGGTATCAGGGTAATACCAGATGGCGTGTGTACATAACCGGTAGATGCCTGCTTTACCGCGCCGTTGGAGATCCAGGTGAATGTTACCTGGTGCAGGTATTGGTTGATGCTGATATCATAACGGTTATCTCCGACAGTGAGCTTGTGAAAATAAGTGAGCATAGCGCCGATACTGTCGATGGTGCGGTTGATCCGGTGCTGAAGATACGCTTCCTGGTCCTGTTGTGTAGCTTTCACCAATATGGCTTTGCTGCGGTGCATACGGCCGGTAAGCCATACGGTATCGCCTATAGCGCCATTGATGGCAAACTCAAAATCGGAGCCCAGCCCCTGGCCGTACTGACCGCCGTTATGACTGGCATCCGGATCGGACAATACATGCAGGTAGGAATAGGTATCAAACAGCAGGCAGGGTTGCTGCAATGCCTTCAGGCGCCAGCTGCTTTCGCGCATAGTACCGGTACTGGCGGCATCAAAGTCTGAAAACATCTGCACACGGTTGGCATCGGAAAAACTAAAATAAAAGCCAAATACGCTGCCCGGCACACCTGCAGGATATACGTAGGCCCTCCAGCCGAAAGGCGCATCGGTAAGCACCTGCTGGTAACGCAACAATGTATCGTTGATACGCTGGTCCGGTGATGTATTAAAAACGGGGTCTGTTTCCTTTTTACAGGCAAACATCCCGGTGATGAGGAAGAATAAGCAGATCAGGTTATTTCTCATACTATTATTTTTATTCCTGGAGAGTTATTCGTTTTAATAGAGTAACTGGTTAATTTCTTTCCGGGTACGGGTTTGGAGACTATAGAAATTGATATGCCATACGGAGAGGAAATAGCTGACCACCATGGCTTCTTTCTGGCGCAGGCGCGACTGTGCTTCCGCTTTGGTGACGCCATTGATACTGGTGCCTTCCGGGATACTGTTCACAATGGCGTCGAACCCTGTTTTGCCTTCTACCAGCATGGTAGATACCATCTCCACAAAATCCTCATCAAAGGCCGACATGGCATAAGGTGTTACAAAGCCGTCTTTACGCGCATTCATATCGGAGATATTGTTCCAGTTCCCGGTGTAAAAGCCGGCACAAATGCGTTTAAACTCCACGGGATACATGATGGTTTGATGCAGGATATGGCCAAACTCATGTTCTATTACATGAAACATCTGTTTCACATTGGCAGAATCGGAAGGTTGATAGCCTTCCATGGATTTTGTGAGGAAATCATTTACCAGGTACAGCACTACTTTGCGGCCGCCTTCAGCTGTTCCCAGCGTGATAGTGCCGTTTTCATTCCAGCTGGCGCTACCTGAAAGGATGAAATACTTGGGACAGTATTTTTTAAAGAAGAGCGCCCCGGCTTCTGCGATGTAAGTGTCCATCCATACTTTCCGGATGGCCGACATCACCGGGATAATTTTTTCTTCTTTTGGGGGCACCAATGTTTTGTTCAGCTCAAATTCGAACTGGTCCCATTTATATTTTACGGCAATATTAAAAGGCACGGTCAGGGTATCGTGCAGCCATTTATCCAATGGAGAGGCTGCCCAGGTATCACCGCCGAGGCCGGGAATATCTTCCACATTGCCCAGGTCGTCTGTCTTGCTGCAGGCCATCAGCAAGCAAAGGGGGATGATGAGTAAGAATGCTTTCATTTGTATACGTATTAATTTTGTTACTATCACTGTGATATTATCTTGGGTTCAATGCAATTCCGGAAGTGGTGGCGGATGCCGGTATCTGGAAGAGACGGCGGTTATCGTCTGCTTTCAGCTCCAATGTTTCCCCTTCCCTGGTGATATGTACCACCGGTATTTTATACCGCTGCAAATCGAACCAGCGTTGCCCTTCCTGCACATACTCGGCACGCTTGAAATCGAGGATGGTACGGATGCAAACTGTTTTCACATCGCTGATGCCATAAAAGCTTTGCATAGCTCCAAGGGAAATGTTATGTTGGGAAGCGTTGTAATTACGGATACGTTTGCTGGCAAACAGGTTCAGGTCTTTTAATACCGCGCTGGTATTATTGAGATATGCATTGGCTTCCGCCCGGTTGAACAATACTTCTTCTGTAGTGAACAGGGGCGTCATCACATAAGGCTGACCGATGGTAGCGTTCACTGAATTTTTTACAAAATACTCGGAGAGCTTTGGCACGAAGTAATCCTGTGAGCCGTAGTAGTATAACGGGTACGACCACACGCCTCCGGTTACATTGCGGCCCAGGATGAGCGCTTCATGCTGAAAGTCGAGATCATACCGGAGCCGGCCGGCATTGCGTCCCCACAGGGAAGGCGCTTCCACGATGAGCAGGTTGGCCTTTTCATTCGCGTTGGCATAGATATCAAAGATCTGTGCGGGCGACATGCTGCCATAGGTAGTATTCCACAGGCGCATATTGGAGGCTACATCATTGTTGGAGAAAGTATTGTCGGCATAGGCTACTACTTTGGCGTAATCTTTTTTATACAGGTAGAACCGGGTAGCGAAGGCATAGGCGGCGCTGCGGTTAAAATGAAAACGGGGCACGGTATAAGCATCGTCGCTGATAAGCGGCAACCCGGAAAGCAGGTCTTTCTCCACCATATCGTATACATAGGCTACGGTTTTGCGGTCGTATTGTTTCATCACCACGGTTTCCGGTACGGTTACGTATGGTATGCCCGGATCATTGGCAGCAGTGGCAGCATCGTAGGTTTTGGAAAAGATATTTACCAGCATAAAATGTGCATATGCTCTTGCCAGCAATGCTTCTCCGCGCTGCCGCGAATAAGCAGCGGGATCGGCGGCCTTTTCGCAGGCCTGCAAAGCCTGGTTGGCAGCGGCAATGGCCGTATAGCAGGCCCTCCAGTAGGCTTCGGGGGAGTCTTCCTCTATCCATTGGATGTCGTTAAACAGGTAGGCGTCTCCGTTAGGGCGATAATATTCCCCTACTCCCTTATCGCCTACATTGTCGGACATGGCTTCGCACATGGTGATGTAACTGGCCTGGGGATAAGCGGTGCCCAGCAGCTTGCTCACTTTTGCCGGTGTGCTGAGATCCGTCCAGGTGCTGTCAGGCGCCTGTTCCAGGTATTTCTTACAGCCGCCGGCGGCAATGGCCATCAGTGCCAGCGCCCCGATAATGGCGGGCTTTACTTTTCGTTTATGGGCAGACGTTATATGGTACATTGACATAGTGCTTCTTTTTAAATACCGACTTTTACTGAAAAGGTGAATTGTTTCTGGATAGGCTGCGCTACGCCGCCTGCATTGAAAAATTCCGGGTCTTGTCCCTGTAGTCTTTTATCTGCATAAATGAGCCAGGGATTAATAGCAGCACCGCTTACCGCGATATTATTGATGCCTGCCCGCCTGGTGAGCTCCACCGGCAGCTGGTAAGTAAGCGATACCGTTTTCAGGCGGATAAAATCTCCTTTCGCCACCCTTTCTGTGGAGTAGTTATAATTATTGTAAGGGTGCGCGCCTCTCAGCAGCAATTGTTCAAAAGCATCCAGCATAGAGGGGATCCCTGTTTTATTTTCATCTCCCGGCATTACCCAGCGGTCATAAAATTCCTTGGGCATCGCATCGAGGTCTGAATAGGAAGTTTTGAAAGCAGGATACAGGCGGATCTTGTTACCGAACTGGTAGGTAAAAAATATGTTCAGTGATAAGGCTTTATAGCGAAAGGTGTTGGAAAAGCCGCCGGTAAAAGGTGGATCCACCGGCCCTTCGTACACCAGGTGGGCAGTGTTCAGCGATTGCAGGTTTACGTCTGCACTGCTCACGCCATCCTGGTTAATGAAAGAGGGAGCGCCGGATTTAGGATCAAGACCGGTGTATTGCAATGAAAAAAGGCTGTGTACAGGAAAGCCTTCCGTGTTACCGCCTTCTGCTACCACCAGGTCAAAAATGCCGGGAATATTTTTTGCATTGGTGATCTTATTAACGCTGTATCCGAAGGTGGCATTGGATTTCCAGCCCCAGTCCTTATTGCGGAGCAGGTCGCCGCCAATCATTATTTCCACGCCTCTTGAATCCATATCGGCATAATTGGCCGCTTTAAACATTTCGCCGCCGATACCGGAGGTTTTGATGCGGCTGATGAGATCGAAGCTTTTGCGTGTGTAGGCATCTATACTGAAATGGAGACGGTTATTAAAAAAGCCTCCGTCTATACCGATGTTGGTAGTATATAATTTTTCCCAGGTGAGTTCATCATTCTGGAGATGAGAAAGGCGGATCACCGATTCTACTTCCGTAAGGTGCGGCCGGTTGGTATTCACCGTTTGATATACGATGTTGGAGTTGGTAGCAGGCCCCATACTGGCAGTGAGACCATAACTGGCGCGCAGGGTGAGATAGTCGAGCTGGCGGATACCGGCTGCAAAGGGCTCCCGGTCTATATTCCAGGAGCCGGCTATGCTCCAGGTGGGCAGCCATCTTGCCTTGCGGGATTGTCCCAGGCGGTTGGAGCCATCGTAACGGCCGGTAGCTGTAAAGTTATATTTGTTATTATACGCGTAGGTACCGGTGGCGTAAAAGGCGGCGAAGCGGTCGTAGTCCCTGCCCATACCGAAGTAGGGGAAATTACTTTCAATGGTTTGTTTGAGGATGCGATAGTCTGTAAAAGTGGCGCCGCCGTTTTCGTACTGGTAGCCGTAGCCGGTATTGGATGCGTTCTGGCGGTCGGCGTACTTTACCTGCTGACCCACCAATATGTTAATGTTGTGTTTTTGAGAGAAGGTATCTGAGTAGTTGAGCCCATTGCGGAAATCGTAATTCAGCAGCTGATCTTCCGTGCGATTGTAGAAGCCTCCGGCGGGGAGTACAATTACGGGTTGTGCGTCGGGATTGTCCGGATCGCGGTAAAGGAACTTATTTCTTTCAGCGATAGTAGCGTTGCCGGCGGCGCGGTACGCATTCGCCATATTGGCGTTTTCCGTGATCTGGTGTTCACGGGAAGATTTCACATACCTGATAGCGCCGGTAAATTCGTAACGGATATTTTTAGTGAGTTTGAAGGTCAGGTCGCCTTGCAGGCGCAGGTCCATCATGTTCAGGTCGAGGTAATTATTTTTCAGTTCATTGATAATATTGAAGGGCGCGTAATTCCTTCTGAAATATTCCAGTTGTCCATTTTGATCATAGGCAGTTAATGTGCGGCTTGTATTCAGCGAGTAGCTGAAGGGGTTGATATCGAAATCACGGTCGTATTGTCCTTCTACCGGGTTGCTGCTGCGGGTAAGCGCGCCAGGGGCTTTCTGACGGCGTACAGATGCCAGTGAAGAGAATCCAGCGGATAACCTGTCTGATAATTTATAGGTGTTGCGGTAGTTAAGCGTGTACCGCGTCACTTTATCCGCCAGGGTCCAGCCATTGTCGCTGTAGAAGCTGGTAGAGAAATAAGATTGCGATTTGTCTGTACCGGAAGAAATGCTCAGGGAGTGTTCCTGCACAAAGTTATTACGGAACAGCAGTCCGAACCAGTCGGTGTTAGCTTTTGCATAGCGCAGTAAGAATTGCTTGCGGTGTTCCGGATCATTTTCCACGGGGAAGTTGCCGTTGTTGTCTGCATCCAGTTGTTCATACAGCTTACCGAATACGCCAATATCTCCCCGGGAGAGGATGTCGGAATTGAGGATGCCTTTTCTTTCCAGTTCCGCCAGTACCGACATCTGCTGGCCGGAGTTCATGATATTGAAATTATTGTAATTGGGTTTCAGCTGTGTGCTGAAGTTGCCGCTATAGTTAATAACGGGCTTGCCTGCACGCCCTTTTTTGGTGGTGATCACCACTACGCCGTTCATGGCGCGGGCGCCGTATAATGCAGCGGCGGCGGCATCCTTGAGGATGTCGAAGCTTTCGATATCGTTGGAGTTGAGGCCAGCTACTGCGGAGCCGAGCAAGGTGGTGGGATCTCCGCTGGAGAGCTGATCGTTGGAAATGTTCACCACGTCTTCCAGCACCACCCCGTCTACCACCCATAGCGGCTTGTTATCGCCGTTAATGGAAGTAGCGCCGCGGATGCGTACTTTGGGGGCGGTGCCGAAGGTACCGGATACATTCTGGATAGCTACACCCGCTACTTTTCCTTCCAGCATACGGCTTACATCCGTCATCCCGTCTATTCTCACATCTTCCGCCTTCAGGCGGGTGGCGGCGCCGGAGAACTTCGATTTGTCGATGCTCTGAAAGCCGGTCACCACTACTTCCTGGAGGCGGGTAGGTTTTTCTTTCAGTATAATAGTGAGGGCGCCGCTTCTGAATTGCGAAACGCTTACTTCTTCTGTTTTATACCCGGTGAAGTTAAATACCAGGATAGCGTCTGCCGCCACCTTTTTGAGTTCAAATACCCCTCTATCATTAGTGGTTACTCCGCGGGAAGTGCCTTTGATCATGATGCTTACACCGGGAAGCAGTTCCTTCTTTTCATTGGTCACCGTTCCTTTTACATCATTAACGGGAGCGGATAAACGCATAAGTGTATTCGTTACCGTTAGCTGGTCCATTTTCTTCCCGCTGTCGTGTTTAATCACCACGCGGTCATACATCACGCTGTAGGATAATGAATAAGGAGTAAGCAGTTTATTCAGGAGATCGCCTACTTTTTCGTTGTGTGCATTCACGCTTACTTTATTCACGTTCAGCGCTTCACTGCCTACATATACAAAGGATACTTCTGCGAGATTGCTGATTTTCTCCAGGGCGTCTTTCAGGATAACGTTCTTTAATTCGATGGTGATCTTTTTATCGAGAGCATCCTGCAAACCGTTGCCGGCATGAGCTTTTGACACTGCCAGCAGGAGCAGTAAGCAATAAATAAATGATAGTTTTTCTCTGAACATAGTTATTTTTTATTGGTTTCGTCCGGTCATAGGATCCCCGTTCCGGGTTTTGGTTAAAACCGGGCAATAGAGGGCCTTCT